>JACEMX010000090.1 GCA_013867335.1 Candidatus Nitrosomaritimum aestuariumsis | reverse complement strand
TAGTTGGTAAATTGGTTTTAGATTTGCATGATGTCAAATCGTGAGGATTTTTACAACCTTTACAACTCCATTATGAACTCAGACGACAAGGTACGGTTTGTTACCATTCTTGATAACCAAGGAGACGTTCTTTTTGGAGGTCAAAGAGAAGGAATACAAAATTACCTTTCTGAAGAAGATCAAAAAAAATCAATCAAACATGTAACTGATGCATGGTTTAGTAGAAATCAATTTTCTTCCGGAATTGGAGGTGGTAAATATGCCATGGCCGAATATGGGAAAGTCAAGAGATTTACTTTTCCCTTGAATGACTCTCACATTATCTATATCACAACAGAGCCTGAGGTTGAAAGCTCTCAATTTATAGAAAATGTACTTCGAATTAGAGAGTCTCTCTGATTATCTAAAAACCTCTTTTTTATGATTTAGAATATCTTTTATTTTTTCCACATATTTTGCCATGAATCTGTAAATTGCTTTAATGCCTTGCTATGGGAAGTTGCAGGTTCCATGGAACTCCAAACTTTTGCCCACCTGTCATCAAAATACTCCATGGATTCTGATCCGCTTGCCTTTACCATATTCTGCCATTCTTTTTGGAATTGGGATATTTACTCCATACCTGATTGAATCCGGGAATCTTTCATAATTCGGTCATTTTTTGAGGTGGATGTAAATCCTTTTTGTTTTACAAAAATATGATTTATCTAATGGCTTTGATTACTCCTAACAATGGTTAAACCCATCCCTGATGGCTTTCATAGTGTAACTCCGTCAATAGTGGTAGGTGATGCAAAAGAGGCTATTGAATTTTACAAAAAAGCATTTGATGCCAAGGAAATTTACAAATTTCCAACACCTGACGGAAAAATTTTACACTCTATGTTCCAAATTGGTGATTCTCGTATTATGATGTCCGATGAGTTCACATCAATGGGAATAAGATCTCCAACTACCGTAGGGGGAACTTCAATTACTTTGCATCTTTATGTTGAGGATGCTGATAAAATTTTCAAACAGGCAATAGATGCTGGTGCAGTAGTTACAATGCCAATAGTTGATGCTTTCTGGGGTGACCGATATGGGATTGTCATGGACCCTTATGGTCATCTGTGGGCCATTGCCACTCACAAAATTGACATGACTCCTGAGGGATTAAGAAAAGCAGGCGAAGAATATTTTGCAAATCTTGCAAAACAGTAGGAAATTAATTTAATTTATTAAGATTTTAAATCTAATTCTCCACTTCCATCCAAGAACCATTGTTCCGAGATTCTACTATTATCTAAGATTTCAAATTCTTCTGATGGATTACCAAATTCTCCTTCTATCGACGTTGTAAATCCTAATGTCATCTTGACTGTATTCTCATTGTCCAAAGAATCTATTGTTTGCATTACTATTACTAGCGAATTTTCTTCACCACTAGTTCCGGATGATGATAATCTTGCCTTTCCAAAAGCGACATCATAAATGTCTCCTCCGATTTCAATCTCTCCTGATGTGATCTTGAATTTGGTAGTATCTTGTTTTGTTACTTGATTTTCCATGAATAATTTTCCTAGCATATCTTGTGTCACAGAATCATCATAAATTGATGTGGCTGTCCCATCAAGAGAAATTTCAAATGTGTTGATTTCAGAATCTCCTTCGGAAATATTTCCATAATATTCTCCAGATTCATATTTTGCAAGGAGTTTTTGTAGTCTATCCTCCAAATCTGTAATTTTTTGTTCAAGTTTTTCTATTAGTCTCTGAGCTCTATCTAATGCCTTTGATTCTTTATTTTCACTTTCTGAACTTCTGGATTCTTTTTTGGATTCATAATCCTCTGGGTTAAAGTCTTCATCTTCACAGGATCCTTCTATATAATCACCATGAGCTTCGTGTGCTCTAACTGCTGGACCTCCAACTGTTATTGTGTGAGCGTTATCTGGATTTCCAGGAGGAATGTGACAAATGGTTGTCTTTTCAACCGATGAGCTGCTTGACGAAGTTATTACCACACTATCTTCAAATTCTCTAATGTCTCCTCTTTCTTGCTTAGCTGTTTCTCTAGCCTCTTCTCTTTCTTGCTTAGCTGTTTCTCTAGCCTCTTCTCTTTCTTGCTTAGCTGTTTGTTTTTGTGCCTTAATCTCATTCTTTTCAGGTTTGTCTGCAAAAGCCAAATCCGAAAATGAGGCAGTGTTCACAATCAGCCCTAGTATCATAATTGACATAAAAATAAATTTAAAATTCATACAGATATGAGATCAGATTACTTTCTTATTTATCTTTGAGCTCGTAACATGTAATTGTGACAAATGACACAATTCTCATGAATTTTCTAGATGTTTTGGATTTTTTTTGATTTTTAAAACAAGATTGATTTGTCTTTTGTTGCATCTAGTTCGGTTAAGGTTTTATTCACCCTTTTCCTGCATGATGATATTGACTGATGCTAAATTTTCTGATGGAAAATTAAATGATATTGTAATGATGGGCCTAAGGTCTGCAATTGGAGCTATATTCATTGCTCACGGTGTCAGCAAGTTTGGTGATGGTTTTGTCGGTTTTCTAACAGGATCTTTAGGTCTTCCTGCAGAAATGCAAATACCTATTGCATTAGCAGAACTAATTCCTGGTATTCTGATAATTATTGGAGTCCTTAGCAGAATTTCTGCATCTTTAATTTCAATTATTATGGTTGGAGCTATTTTCTATGTTAAAGGAGCATCTAATCTTACTGGCCAAGGTGGATATGAGTTAGATCTTATTTTGCTTGCATCAAGTTTAGTAATTATTGTAATGGGTCCTGGAAGGGTATCGTTATCACATATCGCAAAAAAGATCCCACGACCTTTGCACTAAAACTATTTCAAATTCATATCAAGAAATTGTATTGTTTTATTCCATGCATCTTTTGACTCTTCTAACGCATACCGCTCTCCTGAAGGATTGGCAAAGGCATGATCTACTCCTGGATATATGATGATTTGATTACTAATTCCCAAATCATCTAATTTATCTTCAAATTCTTCAACGGATTCAACAGGAATTCCTTTGTCTAATTCGGCAAAAATTCCCAAAACGGGCCAATTTATGTTAGATAATTTCTCTGAATCTGATATCACTTGTCCATAATACATCACAGTCGCATCTAGATCATTATTTGATACTGCCAAATTCAAAGACTGACCTCCTCCAAAACACCATCCAATTGAACCGATGCTTTCGGCCGATTGTTGTGTTCTTAGATACGATATTGCTGACTCCATGTTGTCAATACCCTCTTGACTATCAAAGGAACTGATCAACAGTCTAGCTTCTTCGCTAGTTTCTCCTACCTGGTTGTTATACAAATCTACGGCCAGTACAACATATCCGTGAGATGCAAGTTTTTCAGCCATATCTTTTATGTTCTCATTTAAGCCCCACCACTCGTGGATCATCACCACTGCAGGGAAAATTGATTGCTCTGTAGGTTTTGCTAAATATCCTGTTATTCCATCATGATATGCTACATTCTCAGTTTGAATTTCATAATCTCCTAAAGCAAAGATTTCGGAATTATTTTTTTCTTCAGTATAGTCTGGCAAAACATGAATTGCCCATCCCCTTTCAATTAATTTTGCAACACTAGATGGTTTCAAACATGCTGGTTGCCCAGTGTTTTGTTTTAGAACCAACTCCAAGCCTTCAGTACAAGTAACATTTGATGGTTCTATTCCATCTTTAATTTGTTTTAACGGTGGTGGAAAATATGCTATTGCACTTACCTGATGCGAATTATTTTGTATAGGACTTGCTAAAAGGGATAGTAATAACACAATTCCTATAAACAAATACATCCTTGAGAAATTTGTTTTCACTGTATTCATCATAACATAATTTGATTTATGTCATGCGCATAAATTTATTTTCGTATATTTATCAGGTTCTTTGATATATGTTATGAAATTCTTTGTATAAATTATATGCCACATTTTGAATATGGGAAATTTCAGTTACCGTTTTTTTCCCTTTTGCAATTTCTCGCATGATGGTCATACATTTGTAGGTTTTAGTTTGATCTGGCTCTTCTGCCCCAGTCCAGATATCAAAACATTGTTCAAAATCTAAACAGAATTTTAAAATAATTACTTCCCACTCTTCAGAATTTGTAGGTATTCCCATCGATTCTGCCAATCCTTGGAATTCGGTGTTTCTATCACGTAAAAGTAAATCCAAAGCTTTTCTTGTTCTCTCAGGATCGTATCCTTCAATCAGCCCAATTCTATTCATATCACAAATTTACATCTGGGAGATATTAATGATTATTACTATTTTCAGCCTAGATTATTTCTAATTAAGAAAAATTTTCTTCAAAAAACCAAAAAAATAGACCAAATCTGATTTAATGAATTAATCTCTAGTTAGAATAATTCGGAAGCTGAACAATGCTGGCTGCATCCTTTACGTAGTGTCGACGGATTCTTCACCAGTAAACCGATGCCTGATGTGATTCGATACTGAAAATATCGTATCAGCTTCCTATACTCTGTACGTACTCGTAGAATAAAAGAGAGATCATTGTGTCCCAAATTTGATAATATGGGAGAATTTTGACAATTCTATTCAAAAATCACCTTTTTGTAAAAATTATACTAAAATAATGCATCTCTGATTTTACCTTAGATGCTGATGATGAGCGGAAAAGCCGTCTGATTGTTGATGAGGATTATGAGTAATGAAGCATCTCAAAATTTTATTTTAGTTATGTTATTTTGTGTGTGATTACAAGTATTTTCTGATAAATTGAAACTAGCTGCATTGTTCTCAGGAGGAAAAGATAGTGCTTATGCTATCTATCTGGCAAAAAAACAAGGACATAATGTGAAATGTTTGGTCAGTATTTTGCCAAAATCCGAAGAAAGTCATTTACTTCACCACCCAAATTTAAAATGGACAAAATTGCAATCTGAATTAATGGAAATTCCGCAAATCACTTTGGAATCTGACTCCGATGATACTGCGAATGAGTTAGATTTGATCAAAACCATTCTAATCAAAGCAAAAAAGGATTATGATGTAGAAGGATTGGTTCATGGTGGGATAAAAAGTAAATTTCAAAAAAATAAATTCCAAAGTATTTGTGATGAGTTAAACTTGAAATCTATCTCACCATTATGGGACGCCGAACCCAAAAAATACATGAATGATCTAATATCATCTAATTTTGATTTTATTATCACAAGTGTTTCTTCAGATGGCTTGGATGATTCTTGGTTAGGCAAAACCATTGGCAAAAAAGAAATTGAGAAACTTGAAGGGCTATCGGAAAAATTTGAATTTAATCTTAATTTTGAGGGTGGTGAGGCAGAAACCTTTGTCACGAGATGTCCGTTATTTTCAGGAAAAATTGAGATTGTAAAAGGAGAAAAAAATTGGGACGGATATAGAGGAAGGTTTGAAATAGTGGATGCGAGGCTAAACTACGATGCTTGACAATCTGAAGACTAATCTAAGAGGCGCAATAAAAAAAATCGTAAAATCTTCAGGAATAGATGAAGAGTTAATCAAAGAATTATCTAAAGATGTCCAAAGGGCTCTATTACAATCAGATGTTAATGTGAGACTAGTTTTAGAAATCACAAAAAATCTTGAAGAACGCTCACTTAATGAAACTCCTCCCCCCGGCTTATCTAGAAAGGACCACATTGTCAAGATTTTGTATGATGAACTATCAAAATTACTTGGAAATGAAACTGAATTCAATTTTAAACCTAATAAACAAAACAAAGTAATCCTTTTGGGTATTCAAGGAAGTGGTAAAACTACTGTTGCATCAAAACTTGCAAAATTCTTAACTAAACAAGGATATTCTGTAGGTGTTATAGGTGCTGACACTTACCGACCTGGTGCACTAGTTCAACTACGGACCATGTGTGAAAAATCAAATGTTGAGGTTTATGGTGAAGAAAACAACAAAGACTCACCTGACATTGTAAAAAACGGTTTAAAATATTTTGAAAAATTACCTCTGGATATTATTTTAATTGATACTGCTGGTCGTCACAAACAAGAACAAGATCTTTTAGATGAAATGGAGCGAATTAACAAAGTGTCTGATCCTGATTTAGCTTTGCTAGTTATAGATGGCACAATTGGTCAGCAATGTTTCAATCAAGCCGAAGCATTCAACAAAACAGTTCCTGTTGGTGGAATAATTGTAACCAAGCTTGATAGCTCTGCAAAAGGTGGTGGTGCTATTGCGGCCTCTGCAGCTACTGGTGCTCAAATTATGTATATTGGGACTGGCGAAAGAATTGATGATTTAGAAAAATTTTCTCCAACTAGATTTGTTGGGAGATTACTTGGAATGGGTGATATTCAAGCCGTCTTGGATTTGGCAAAAAGACTTGAAAACGAGGGAGATGATGTACGCCTAAAAAGAATCTCAAGCGGCAAAATGAATATGGAAGACTTCTTTTATCAATTAGAGGAAGTCACTAAGGTTGGTTCACTTCGGGGATTTCTGGATAACATGCCTGGACTTTCAGGAATGGTAAAAGATGATCAATTGGATCAAATGGAAGAGCGTGTTTCAAAGTGGCGATTTATTATTCAAAGTATGACCAAAGATGAAAAAGCAGACCCTGACTTGTTTAATTCTTCAAGAATAAAGAGAGTGGCTAGGGGCTCTGGATGGTCAGAACATGATGTAAAAGAACTAATCAAAAATTATAAAAATTCCAAAAATATGATGAAGGCTTCCAAAGGCAGACAAATGCAAGGAAATCTCCGACGAATGGGATTTGGATAAAATTCTACCAATTAAAATTTTGAATTAAAATATGCCAAACATTAAGGACGTATATCCGATTGCAAAAAACATTCTAAAAAAACACTATCTCTGCGATTGCTGTCTAGGTAGACTTTTTTCAAAAAAGTTGAATTTATCTTCTAATAGAATACTGGGTAAAAAATTAAAACAAAACAATTCACACTCTAAAAAATGCTATATCTGTAAAAACATGTTTGATAACTTATCTCCATACTTGAAATTAATGCTAGATTCGTGCTCCGCTTACGGTTTTTCATCTTTTGTAGTCGGAGCAAAAATCAAACCATCTATAATCGATAGAGATGATATTATCAGATCAAAATTTCAATTACGTGGAATTGATAGTGTAAAGACTGATCTTACTCGGGAATTATCTAAACTATTTGCCAGAAAAACCAAAAAAAAATTTGATTATCTAGATCCTGATATTACATTCACTTTAGATTTTAAAGAAGGAACATGTCAAGTACGATCAAAGCAAATTTTTCTTCAAGGTAGGTATTGTAAAAATTACCGAGGATTTTCTCAAAAACAAAAATCTTGTGAAAATTGTTCTGGAAAAGGTTGTAGGGTATGTGATTATCATGGCCTAACTGAATTTGACAGTGTTGAAGGACAACTCTCTAAATTTCTTTTTGATAAATTTGGCGGAACCATAGCTAGATTTACCTGGATAGGCGGCGAGGATAAATCGAGCCTAGTTTTAGGTTCTGGTCGCCCATTTTTTGTCAAAATCCAAAATCCTCTAAAAAGAAAAGTAAGACTTCCCAAAACCTTCAAAGCAAATTCTATTGTAGTTAAAAACTGCAAAATTATTTCTACTATCCCAAAAAAACCACTTGAATTCAAATCTTTAATTGAAATCAAAATCTCTACTGAAAAACCAATTCAATCCTTTGCTCTGCAAAAACTAAAACAGAAACTAAAAAATCCGATCGTGATTTATGAAAATTCAGGACGAAGATCTGAGAAAAAAATTTTCAATTCGAAATATAAAAAAACATCAAAAAACAAATTCACTTTGACAATTGATGTGGAAGGGGGATTCCCTGTTAAGAGATTTGTGATAGGCGATGAAGTTGTGCCTGGAGTTAGTCAAACTATCGGTGATAATTGCAAGTGTGATGAATTTGACTTTCTCAAAATAGAAATGATAACAAATAACTAGTGTTATTTGATAGAAAATTCATGCCATTGAGAAAAAAAGGTAAGCACGCACGATGGGCAGATCAAAGAGCCAATAGAAGAAAAAATAAACTTTCAAAACGTGGGAAATCTCGATAGACTTACATTTTATAATATTTTTACTTGAGAAGGAAGATTGGATCCATTAATTAGATTGAAAGACGCACATCAATCAGGACTTATCCCTGATGATGTTTTTGACCTTGTTTTGAAACGTTTTCCTATCACCGTATCTGGAATTAACAGAATTGAAAAAGCTTCTGGAATAAGATATCCTATTGCATATGTAGAACCCTCTATTGTGCTGTCTTCTCCTAATCCTAACTCCTATGAATATGGGATTTTATTTGCACGTACAATTCCGGTTTCATTTGAGGGACAATTTCAGGTAGTAATTCAAATCACTGCTCCTCTTGTTGCCTATGGGCTCAAAGGAACGATTCATGCTATTTTGGCTCATGAATTTTTACATTATCTTGAGTTGATGCGAAAAATATCTAAAATGGATTTATTATCAGACGAAATTTCTGGAAATTTATTTGAAAATGTATATGCTGATGAGACTAGATTGTTTGAACCACGAGCAGTCTTCAATGACAGAACTTTATTAGATCACATAACCAAAAGGTTTCCAGCTGGATTCAGAGATTACAAGCTAGAAGATAAGGCAATTAAATATTGGGTTGATAAAAATCTCCCAAAAAACAATGTCGCCTTAGATGCAAATACGGTAAAACTTTCTATCGACTCTTTGTCCAAAATTAAACTTGATCCTAAATTCATAAAAAAAATTGATGAACTCGAACAAAAAAGCAACAAACTTCGAAAAAAGAAACTTTACTAGGACATTTTTATTTCATGAATTTGATTTTAACTTAATCAAAAAGTCTTAATTTCGCTATTTTTGAGATAGCATATGTCTTCTTTTGATATTGAGTGGAAAGGTAATTTTTATGGAATTTATTGGGCATATGAAAAAGATCGTTTAGTCGTCTCTACAGTCTTTGAAGACAAAGAAGAAGCCCACCAGTTGGCCAAAGAAGTTGAAAATTGGAGTGATAAATTCACACGAATGACTTTGATAGAAAAAAACAATGATGAATATGCACTTTGTTGCTATCAAGATCCACAAATCTCAAAAAGTGAAAAAAATCTTGGGCTCTATAGGTCAGGAATGAGACAAGCTGGTGGATACGAGCGAGCAAAACCGATGATTGAGGAAAGATCTCCTCTTCTTCAAATTGCCTATGCTGCCGATGTCCGCTCAATTAACACCTATGAACAAGTATCACGTCTAGTTCCAATTAAAAAATGTCGAATAATAAAGGAAGCAGATCTCAAAAAGCAGGAATATTTTTTCGAAAGAACCGCTCATAAAAAAAATTTAGAGGAAGATAGGTAGTCTGTCTATTGTCAACAAGTGATTCTAAATTGGAACTTAATTTTTTGGCAGAAAAAATCCATGTTCATAGGTGGCCTATGGATTCTCCTAATTGGAGTTTGTCTGTTAAGGAAGAAATAGATTTGAATCTAAACAAGAACAAAGAAAAAAAGAAAATTCGAATCAAAGAGAATATCATTCAAATTGATAATTACCATTTTGATAAGATCAAAAAAATTGGAATAACTGTCCCTTTTTTTAAAAAGGAAACTACTATGATCTTTGAGGGTATGGTTATGGATTCATATGCCCATACCCATGTCACTACTCGCGCAAAAAACTATCTGGAAATATTCAATAGTTTGATGGACTGGAAAAATAGACTGTTTCCTAACTCATAAGATTTTTTCAATGTTTGATCGATATTATTATTGACAAGAATTCTCAAATCCTATCGCTTTCTAGGTAGGTTCCTATGGGATGTAAAAAAGGATATATTCATAATTTTGCATGGTTTGAAATTCAATCAAAAAAAATGTGTATTAACTGTGGAATGGAAAAAGTAGATTAAATAAAACTCCTATACTATATTTTCTTATTTTCAAAATTGTAATTCTTCCATATACTAAAATATAAAATCAAAACTTTACTAATTATGGTACAAGAAAATAATGGTAATTTTTCGGTAAAGGAGATAATGAATCCAAATGTCGTTTCCTTAGGATCTGATGCAACCGTCAAAGAAGCCTCAGAATTGATGGCAGCACAAAAGATTGGCTCAATTGTAATTCTTGATAAAAATGAGCCTGTTGGAATCATTACAGAAAGGGATTTTGCCACTAAAATAATGCTAAAACCATATTCTGCGGATACGAAAGTCTCAGAAGTAATGTCTTCTCCGGTTGTCCACATCTCCTCAAATCAATCCGTTGCTGATGTTATTGATATTATGGCAAACAAAGAGATTAGGAAGGTGCCTGTAATTGATGAAGGGAAAGTCATCGGGATAGTTACTGGAACCGAATTTTTACGTTTGTTTGTCCAAGCCACAGATGAAGACATGCAAAAGGCCTACCAACAATATGTGAAACGTGTTTACTCTAATTGGTTTAAAGATTAAACATTCTTTTTGTTTCTTTTTCTAAATTATTTTAGATCATTTCATGATTAAAACTGGGCATTTTGATAATTGACTTACCTTATTGCTCACACTTCCCAAAATGAGTCGATTGAATCCTGTTTGACCATGAGATCCCATTACTATGAGCCTAATTTTTTTAGATTCTGCAAAATCAACTATCTCTTTTCCAATGGATTTTGTCTCCTTAATGTGAATGGAAACAGGCACTTGAGACTCTTCGGCGGTTTTTTCTAATTTTAACAATATGCTTTTTGCAAACTTTTTTGCATCGGCAATTATTTGCTTGTTAATTCGTTTGTCAATATACCATGCACCTAGATTATCTTTCTCAAGGCAAGAGATAAGAAAAATCTCTGAATTATGTTTTTTCGCTATTCCTAAAGCTGTTTTGAATGCTTTTTGAGAAAAAGTGGATCCATCAAAAGGAACTAGAATTTTAGAAAATGCCATTTTATTTTACCACCATTACTGGACACTTTGCTTTGTGTGTCACATCATTAGCTACGCTTCCTAGAATTGTTCTACTCACCCCAGTTCTACCATGAGAACCAATAACAACAAGATCAAATTTCCGAGAATTAACATAATTAAGAATGGCTTTGGATACAGATGGGTCGTATAAAATTTTCAAAGTTAAACTCAAGCCTTTTTTTCTAGCTTGTGCCTGTAACCCTGTAAAGATTTTCTTTAGTAATTTTGTGTGCTTATCAAGTATTTCTTTGCTGTATTTCATACTGAATCCTAGCGAAGGCTGATAAATTCCTGTAACCACGGTTGCTATGGTTATTTTACTTGAATGAGGTTCTGCAATCTCCAAGGCATTTTTGAAAGCTTTGTTAGCAAAACTAGATGAGTCAAAAGCGACTAGAATATTTCTAAATTCCATAAGATAAGATTACTTTGGTGTAATATTAATACAATTAATTATATCTTCATTGAGAGTTAGCCCAAACCATTATTTTTTGACCAACAATCACATTGCTTCCACTTGCAATTAGGACAATCATAGGGAGTTTCACTCGACTGGCATTCTGAAGGAAGACAATTACAACGTGGACACCTGTTTTCCATCGCTAATCTAAAACTTCTCTCTTTTGATATATTTACATTTAGTAGATAATGTGATTTTTATTTTTAATCACAAATAAAGATAGAATAAAATTGATTTTTTTAATTAACTCTTAGTTTTATTGATTAAACTCAGTAAGGCCACATTTTCCACATGTGTGTCTGTCTTTATGTTCTGACATGTAGATTCCCTTACCACATCTAGAACAATTTTTTTTAAGTCTGGATAGCTTGTCTCCATCTATTTTGAAATATTTGTAAACATTTGGACTAGACCCTTTTTTCCCTGCCATTATTCCTTATTCTCCTCTTTGGGTTCTTCAGCTGCGGCTTCCTTGTTTTCTGATTGAGCTTCTCCAGGGGGTGCTTCTGCTTGAGCTTCTTCAGCGGGTGCTTCGGCGGCTTTTTCTGCTTCGGCTTGTTTTGCTTTTGCTTTTTCCAATCTTGCAAATATTGTTGGATTCACATGTTTTTTTGCTAATCCTTCATCATCGTAAACATAGAATGTTCCTGTTGTAGTTGATCTTCCTGAATGGCATTCTAATAACATGGGAATGATTACTTTATCTGTTAGATTGAATTCTTTTGTAATCATGTCTACTGCTTCAAGTTTTTTTAATTTTCCACCTAATCCTGCAAAATTACAGGTTAATTCTCTGCGAGATAGAAATGTGTTATTCACATCACTAACGGTTTCTATTATAGACATGTATCGAAAATCCTCTTCATATTTCATATAAATCTTGATTGAAATCTAAGAACAAATTTATGAAATAACCCTCTAATGGCATCATGGCAAGGTACATGCTTCATCTAAAAAATAGAGAATTTTCACCTTTAGACTCTAGAAAACTAGTCTATGAAGCCAGAGATCTTTGCTCAGATATGGGAGCGTCAGTTAGAGTAGCAAGAGTAGCGAGTGATTTTGTAGAGTTTGATGTTGAGGTAGAAAAAAACAAGTTGGATTTGCTAGTAGAGAAATTAAGCCCAATTGGGGCTCTTGATAATGCTAGACATATTGCAGAAGAAAATATTGAAAAAGAAAAAGGCATAGAGGATGGAATTTTTTACTTTAACAATGAAAGATTTTGGGAATGTCATGAGGCATTTGAGGGAGTATGGAAACAATGCTATGGTAGAGAAAAAGAGTTAGTACAGGGAATTATTTTACTTGCCGTAGCTTTTGCCCATTGCCAAAAAAATGATTATCAGATTGGTTTAGGCATGCTTGATAGGGCAATGGAAAAGCTGGGGACTTCTCCTGCAATGTATCATGCTATTGATGTTGATAGGATAAGAAAAAAAATTACTGATATGCAAGAATCGAAAACTTTGACTATATTTGAGATTTGATCAAATCCAACGCAGTTACTACTACTTCTGCTCCTTGAAGTAATCCTATACTTCCTTTCTTGGCTTGCTCTTCGGTCATTCTAGTGGTTCCATCTTTTTTAATAAAATCTCCTGATACTAACACTGGTACAGGATCATCACTGTGACCTTTATTGATACATGGCGTGGAATGATCTGCAGATATTACTATGGCAACTTTACTTGAATCGATATTCTCAACTAATGTTTTGAAAAACCTTTGATCAATTTCCTCGATATTTTTCATTTTACCAATTGCATCTCCATCATGACCAAATTCGTCAGGACCTTTTAGGTGCACATAAATTGCATTTTGTGTCTCCATTGCTTTTGCTGCAACTTTGGCTTTTTCTTCATAGTCTGTCAATCCTCCTGCTTCAAAGGCTTTCATCTTTAGAACATCTGAAATACCAAGCTCTACTGGCATATCGACTATGCAAGAAAAGTTCATAGAATATTTATCATTGATTGGAATTACGTCAGGGTACTTGTTTCCTGCATCTCTTAATAAAATACAACTAAGTTTTTTCTTGTTTGATTGATCCCTTTTTTGATTAATTTCACTATCTTTCATTATCTGCAAAGATTGCTCTGTAAAATCATTCACCAAATCTGCCGTTAGTTTAGCATTTTCTGTATCTTCTAATGGAAGGCATTTTTCAATTTTCATAAAGTCCTCTACTGCTTTTGCAACTCCCATTCCTGCTACTCTTGCATAAGCAGGATCAGTATTGGTGATTTCAGATGATAGGTTTACTCCTTCAGTTCTTATTCTAACTGTAACTCTATGCCCAATAGTTGGAGCTACTACCACTGAAGAGTTTGGCTGTGCTAATTTTATTTTAGTTTCAATTTCTTTTGCAATGGCATTTGCATCTTCTTTCTCAATTTGTCGTCCTGCCCTTCGATCTATTATTGCACCTTCATCATTTAATGTTGAAAAATTACCTCGAAGCGCCAAATCACCATTTTTAAAGTCAATTCCCACTCCAATTGCCTCTATCACTCCTCTTCCAGCGTAATCAGAATGATGAAATTTGTAACCCAGCATATTGAAAACTGCAATGTCTGATTCGGGAGCTATTCCTTTCCCTACTGATATTACCTCGCCTATTGCCCCATTTTGTGCAATTTTATCTAGAATTGGAGTATTGGCTGCCTCAAGAGGTGTTTTTCCTTCTAAATCAGGATGTGGTAAATCTCCTACTCCGTCTAACAAAACATAGATCATATGAACATCGGAATTATTCATGATACTTTTCGCTTTTTGAATTTTCAATGGTCTCCTTTAAAGCTTCCATAAAAATTTGCGATCTGAAATTTTAAATCCCTTTAGGTAATTCATTCGTTTTCAAATTATTTTTTTTATGTTCAGATGAATGTCTCATCTTCTTACAATTAACAAATAATTGGATTTTTTAATAATCTTAGATCTTAGTAAACATTTTAACATGCATTTTCTTCAATTAAGAACCATGGGAGATATGAGAAAAGACTATGTTTCAGAACGTTTTATGATAATTTCAAAAAAGGATGACAAAGTAATTGATCCAAAAAAACTCCCTTATGCACCTGGAAATGAATCTATGACAAACCCTTCGGTCCTTTCTTTGGTGGCAAAAGATGGAATGTTACAACGTCTTCAGGACAATGAAGATGAGTATGTCAAGGATTGGTCTATTAGAGTTTTTGAGAGTAAAAATCCTGTCGTTTCAATTGAAACAGAAAACTCATACAGTGATAAGCCTCACTACAGCGAACCGGCATACGGTTATCATTATGTAGTTGTTGCATCTCCAAAACAAAAAGACACTTTTGCTACAATAGACCCAGAACAATGGTCTAATGTTTTAGTTGTAGTTCAAGACAGATTGAGGTGGCTTTACACTCAGAAAGGCGTAACATATGTTTCAATTTACGGTGATCAAGGCGAAGAAGCAGGAAATAAAAATCCTCACCCTCATCTTAATTTGATCACTTTTTCAACAATCCCTCCTGTGATAGAGTCTGAAGCTGAAGCATCTCACAATATCCTAAATGAGAAAGGAGTGTGCGTAATGTGCCAAACTATCAATGCAGAAACAGGAAGTCCAAGGCAGGTTCTTCAAACTGAGGGCTTTATTGCATTTTGTCCATGGTCTCCATCTTATCCATATGAATTTTGGATAGTTCCAAAAAAACACACTACAAGTTTTTCAAAAATCACTCAAAAAGAAATCAATGACTTGTCCTTAATTCTGCGTGCAACTTTGGGAGGCTTATCAAAAACCGTAAAAAACGTTTCATACAATTTGGTATTTCATTTATCTCCTGAAAAGAAAAACAGCCGCCAAATTCATTGGCACATTGAAATTTATCCCATAACAAAACCTTGGTCTGGCTTGGAGCGTGGATATGGAATATTCTTAAATGATGTTTCCCCTGAACAAGCCGCAGAAAAATTAGGAGCTGCTTGTAGAAAAGAATTGGCAAATCTTGTAGGAATTATCTGATTTTCTGAATGGTTTATTTATCAACTCCGATGTTCAATTAATATGGCAATTGAAAAATGGCTTGCAGTTACAGGCGTTGCATTATTTGCCATGTTTGTTGGTGAAATGGTTTCCGTTTACTACTTTATGACTGATGTTCCTGAAGATTTCCAATTTGGATCTGATTTTGATCCTAATCCTAAAATCCTTCAATTCATTTCCATAGGGGTGGCACCTGCTGGAATTTTAGCTGGCCTCTCATATTTGATGTCAAGGCGTTATGGCTCAAAGTCTGTAGGTTACCTCATAATTGCTGGAGGTGTAGTAATGCTTGTTGGAATGACTTACGTCTATACGCTAGTTGATAAAGTTGAAGATGAATTCATAACAGATCTTGTAACATACGTTCCAATTCTGTTTATGGTTCTATCTATACCTGTGATGGTTGTAGGTGCTACTTTACTAAAATTAAAAAAAAGGCGACCAAGAAAAGAGTACTTTTAGAAATGATCAAATCTTAATGCATTTGCATTATGCTTAAAGCCTAATTTCTCATAAAATGGCTTTACGTCGTCTGCACAATCAAGAATTGTTTTATAGCAACCTTTGATTTCAGCCTGTTCTAGCAGATATTTTATGATTTTCTCTCCAATTTTTTGCCCTTGATGACTTTTATCCACTACTACATCTTCGATGTGGCCTACTGTTGCCCCGCCATGAATAAATTTGGATTCTAACAAAAGAGTAGCAGAGCCAACTATTTTTCCAGAAACATCAGCTACTGCAACAATGTGGTCTGGATTTTGATTAATTTTATCAAATATCTTAAGAGCTGTCTCTTTTTCTATATCGCTTGCCTTACGTAGGGAATCTAGAGAGGACAAAAACCCATTCCATAAATCTTCTTTCTCTAATTCTCTTATTTTGATATCATTCATTTTAGTTAAATTCTACCTAATTTTTGAACATACATTTCATTGGCTTTTTTGTATGATTCTTTGTTTCCGATGTCTACAAATTCATTTTTACTTATGAAGCTACTGACAAGTTTTTTCTTTGAAATTGCTTTTTTAATTACGTCATCCATTCCAAAAGGTTTGTTTTTAGGAATAAAATTCATTATTTCAGGTTCCATGACATAACAGCCCATGTTGATATTTGCTTTTAATTCTGGTTTTTCGTTCCAAGCAACAACCCTGTTGTTTTTAGTCTCAATAACACCGTAAGGAAGATTTGTTTTGTATTCGTTTAAACTCATAGTGACGAAGGATTTTTTTCTTTTGTGTTGTTTGATCATATT
>JACEMX010000018.1 GCA_013867335.1 Candidatus Nitrosomaritimum aestuariumsis | reverse complement strand
AGTATAAAAGGGGAATCAAGAGATTCTCCATCCATGGGTATGCAAGCTACTTCCAAAGGAAATATGCCAGTTGTATTGCTAAAGGAAGGCGGTTCTGAAACAAAAGGAAGAGATGCACAGAAGAACAATATTGCTGCATCAAAAATTATTGCAGAAATAGTTCATTCCAGCCTTGGTCCTCGAGGCATGGATAAGATGCTAGTAGATTCCCTAGGAGATGTTACAATTACCAATGATGGTGCAACAATTTTGAAAGAAATCGATGTCCAGCATCCTGCAGCAAAGATGCTAGTAGAAATTTCAAAAACCACTGATAATGAAGTAGGTGATGGTACCACTTCAGTAGTAGTTTTGGCTGGATCTCTTTTAGAGAGTGCTGAATCCTTACTTGATCAAGATGTTCATCCAACTATTATCGTAGATGGATACCGAAAAGCAGGGAAAAAGGCAAAAGAATACCTCAAAAATATAGCAGACAAAATCTCAGCCAATGATAAATCGATTCTTAATAAAATTGCAAAGACTTCCATGCAAACCAAACTTGTACGAAAAGATTCAGAACAATTAGCAGATATTATTGTAAAATCAATTCTTTCTGTAGCAGAAAAAGAGGGAGAAAATTATGAAGTTGATATTGATGATATTAAAGTAGAAAAGAAAGCCGGAGGTTCTATCAAAGACTCTGCAATAGTTCAAGGAATTGTACTTGACAAGGAAATCGTTCATGGTGGAATGCCTAAAAAAATTGCTGATGCAAAAATTGCTTTGATTAACACAGCACTTGAAATAAGCAAGACTGAAACTGACGCTAAAATTAACATCTCAAATCCCCAACAGATGAAATCTTTCCTAGATGAAGAAAATAGAATGCTCAAAACCATGGTAGACAAAGTAATTGGTTCTGGAGCAAATGTCATACTATGCCAGAAAGGAATTGATGATATGGCTCAACATTATCTTGCAAAGGCAGGAATTATTGCAGTTAGAAGAATTAAAGAAAGTGA
>JACEMX010000133.1 GCA_013867335.1 Candidatus Nitrosomaritimum aestuariumsis | reverse complement strand
GACAAATTTTTGAAGAAGATGTTTTTTACACTTTTCCTCCATCACATGAGGCAAAACAACTTCTCAGAAAATTTGCACACAAACTAAGCCCTGAAGAATCTGAAATCTTAAATGAAATTGTAGAGATTCAAAGAAAACGAGATGCAGCATATGCATACTAGTATTGAAATTTATTGAAAATTTACTTTCAATATTATTAATTCTGCTGATTAGTTTGAATGCTTTTTACAAATCATATGTATGCCAGGTGCGCCTACAGCTCCCATCATTTTATCTATTATTTGACCTGACTTGAACATGATAAACGTTGGAATCGATTGAACAGCAAATTTCATTGCGATATTTTGATTAAGATCAACATTTACCCTTGCAAATTTTACATTAGGGTATTTTTTAGAAAGACTCTCAAAAACTGGATGCATCATCTTGCAAGGACCACACCACTCTGCCCAAAAATCAACCAGCGTAGGATTCTCAGCTGAGACAATTTGATCAAAATTGGAACCATCTAAATCAATAATTCCTGGCTCAATTTGTGGCTGATTTTGCTGACGCATCATCTCTTCTAATTTTCGCTGTTTTATCTTTTCAATCTCAGGATCCTCAGACAACAAATTACAAGGAAATATTCTATTAAAAAATCTATGTCAATTAATTTTTCTATTTTTTACCAGTTTCTATTGGCAGTGCTTCATATCTTTTGGAATGACAGATAGGGCATTCATCAATATATTTTTCAAAACTCACAGATGTGTAAACAATTCCACAATCTCCGCAAACTCGGAGATTTCTTGTTAGTTTTCCCATTGTTTTTGTCATTAGATTATTGTGATTAAAACCTAACTAGCCTAGATTTTTTAATACTGTAGATTAGAATCGCTGGAGCAACAAAATACATACCAATATTTGCTAGAATTATTGTAATACCATAACCAAGCATTGCTTGCTCCGAGTCAACATCAACTGCTGAAAGTAAAGATAAGGAAGATAACATTGGAGTTAAACCAA
>JACEMX010000061.1:281-16777 GCA_013867335.1 Candidatus Nitrosomaritimum aestuariumsis | reverse complement strand
GTACATGCTTTGCAAACTCTACATGCTAAATTTGAATGAGAGACAACTCGGTCACCTACTTTAAAATTAGTTACATCTTCGCCGACTGCAATTACATCTCCGGCAACATCAGAACCAGAAACATGTGGAAGAGGGACTGCTACTGGGACTCCACGCATTCCCCAAATATCATTATAATTTAGGGCTGAGGCTTTATTTGTAAAAATAACCTCATCTGGTTTTGGTTTTGGTTCATCTATATCCTTGACTTTGAGGATCTTAGCATAATTATCATCTGGTGCGTATTCATCGTAAACAACGGCTTTCATGGATAGATTGGTTTCAAACCCATAATTATATTTTATCTGAGATCAGATACGATTTATCTTAAAATCTCGTTTTGGTTGTTGAATTGATAAGAGTATTTGTTTTAATTGATCGTCATTTATTTGAGAGGGCATTTTGCCTTGACTTGCCATTCCAATGAGGTATTGCTCTACAAGGTTTGACAATTCTGGTTTTACCATTTTTATGTTGTTTAATCTCATTCTCGCCTCAGAGGTTAGAATTTGTTTTAGAATATTTTCTTTTTGTGCATTAAATTCTTCTTCATTAATTTGCTTGTCTTGTGATTCGTTAGAATCAGGAAAACTCATTTTATCTCTAAGAATAAATCTTCAATTTAGGATTTTCAGTAATTAACTCTTTTAGAATTTCTGTTGCTAGTTTGTCAAGTTTTTGCATTCCTTGTTTGGAAATGACGCGACCTTTCTTTTCAATTTTTTCAACATATCCTAATTTTTCTAATCCTTGAATTGCCTGACGTATGATTGCACCACCAGCGTCTTTATGGTGAGCAGCGCCATAACCTGATGGTTTACCACCACCATAAACATTTCTTAATTCGTTAATCCCAACAGGTCCGTTTAGGTAAATTTTTCTCAAAATTGATGCACATCTAATATGCCACCATTCTCTATTTTGAGGAGGTTTGTCTGCATGAGCTCCAGTTTTTACAAATGAAGTCCAAGATGGTGCAGGTATGTCTTCATTTTTTAAAACATCAGATAATCTACTTATCAGCATATCAGCTGGTACATCATACACTTTTGCCATGAAGTGAAAAAATCTCGAATCGTCTTATAAATCATTGAGGTATTATTTTGCGGTAAGTATGCCCACAAAAGTTACATGAGATTCTGATCGACTTGACTGACGCTCGACCTAATCTAATTTTTGAATTAATTCCAGGAGCAATGAAGGATTTACATTTTTTACAAAATACCATTCGAAGATCATATGGCATCCTGATATTGTGTCTGGTGCTTAATCGTCTTGCAAGATGAGCCTGTCTCTGAGAGAGTTCTGGATCCTTTCGCGCATTTGAAATTGCACTGTCAATTAGAATTTGCATTCTTTCAAGAGCAATTTTTCTAACAACAGGTTTCATGTAATGTGTGCAATGATGACCTAAAAATTGCTTCTTATTTTAAAAAATGCAGTCAGCGGGATTCGAACCCGCGTCACAGGGTTGGAAACCCCGAATACTAACCAGGCTATACTATGACTGCATAAAAAAGAAAACAAAATTTCCTACATAAAAATGGTTTTTTCGTATTCGTAAAGGATTCGACTGATTACTGTATGTGCCTCAAGAGAAGAGTCATGTATGGAAACTAATTTTTCCATTTGATTTAGAGTATTTTCAGAAAAGTGTCCTTTTTGAAACCCACCAATAATGAGGCAGCAATTCTTAGGTAAATTTGAAGCAACACTTTCAAAAGAGTTTTCCTCTCCCTGTGTTGAAAATCCAATAACTTGTGAGGGATTTATCTCATCTATAAGATCGGAAAGAGAATTTTCTTTTAGTTCTAGCAATACATTTTCGTTTGATTTTATGGTTTTTTCTAAAAATAATTTTTCAACTAGTCCTTCAAATCTATGATATGATTTTGGAATGTTGACGTTTTCTCCAAGATAAATTACTTTATCATCAATAGTGTGAATGAATATTTTGATTTGATTTTTTTTGTACAATGGAATTGTAGTTGCTTCTAAAATGCAAAGATGGATAAGGTCTGGCCGTCCTCGTTTGAATTCATCCTCTATTCCTTTCATTGCAGCAAAATGCCAAGAATTATCAAGTAAAATTTCTGATGATTTTTTTTGTAGTTTTTGTGCATGTGAAATTACTGATGGATGGTTACGTAATTTTTTTGGAACTAGCTCCAGTGCAGATTCTGCAATTATTAGTGAAATCATTTGTTTATCATTTCGATTTGGGTTTTAAGTTCATTCCAACCTAGTTTTTGATTTCCATTGACATCTATCAGTCCTGCACTGCATACATAGTGATTCAATCTTTCAATGACAAATTCACTGCTTCCAAGCCCAGATCCTCCTCCGATTTCAATACTGACATCTCCAATTTCTTCTTGTTCTGCTACACAGGTGCCCTCTGGTCTATCATATTGTCTATACCATGAAAAAAATTCTATATTTTGTTGATTTTTAGAATAAAATTCAAATGATTTTTCTAAAAATTCTTTTTGAGATTCTTCACTTCCTCCCACAAAGTCTGATGTCGCCCAACTTATCTCAAAAAATGCTACTTTTTTACCCTGAGCAAGTATAATTGATTGTTCAAGATCTTCTACAGCTTGAGTAGGAGTTTTTACAATGTCGTTTAAACTATCAACTGGAAAATATGAAAATGCCACGAAATCTCCAATTGCTAGATCACTGACAATATGACCTAAATTTTTATTCAGAACTTGATGGAGTGCAAATCCATTTCCAATTTTGACATCAGGATGTTTTTCCTTTAACTCAGAGTAGACATTTTCAAAAAGATCTTTGTATACAGGAATATCTTGTTGTGAATATCTAAATTGAGATTCTGTTTCTCCTGCAATGATAACTGTGTCAACAATATGATATCTAGTTAAAATTGCGTCAAGTACATTGACTAATCTATCCTCTTGTATTGAGCTAATAGGAGGTTTCCCAATCCAATCTGGGAATGGTCCTAATGTTTCTCCATTAATTATTGAAAAATACAAAGTGACCCTTAGATCATTTTTTTGGTCAAGACCCATCAAAACATCTGATTGCGCCCAATCAAATTCTCCCTTTTGAGGCTCAACTAAATTCCAAAACAAGTAGACATTACTTCTACCAACACCAGTAGATGCTGCATCAGAATAAATTGCATCTATTTCCTTCAGTGATACTGATGAGGTAGGCGTGTTAATTACAAGGCCGATTTTCTCATTTTGATTTTGTTTTTCTACTGGAAAAGTTTCAATTTGGCTTAATGAAACTCCCACAATTGCAATTATAATGATAACTCCAGCAATAATGCCTAGAATTTTTTTATCCACAAGGATTGAAAAATAAAAGAAAGTAAAAAAGTTGTGATTGTATTATCTATCCAGAAGTACAACCGCTGTATCCGCATTCGATGCAGATACTACAACCTTCTACAAAAACCAAGTTATTCTTGCATGTTGGGCACTGCCTGTCTTCAGAAACCTCTTCTTGTCTTTGTGGTTCAGATAAAATTTCTTCATCATGAACTTTGATTTCCAAGGCTGCATTTACTTGAGATTTGATGTATGGGTTTGTGATGTTAGTGCTGACATAATCAGTAACATGTTGTGTTGGAGTTACATCAAATGTTTTTTGGGCATTTTCACTAGTCATGTGAAGTACTTGTTTGTGTCTGGAACCATCACGATATACGGTTATTCCTTTTAGTCCTAGTTCATGAGCCAATAGATAAGCTGATTTTACATCCTCAGCTGTAACATCGTATGGCATGTTGATTGTTTTTGCAATGGCATTTCCAATCCAGTTTTGCCAAACACCTTGAGCCATTAGATGATCAGCCCAGTGTATATCCATTGCAGTAACAAAGACATTTTGCATCCATTCAGGAATTTCAGGAATTCCTTTTAGTGAACCATAATTGTCTGCGATTTTTGCTAGAATTTCATCATTGTATAATCCGTTTTCCTTTAGTGCTTGTTCTACAATCTTGTTTGTATAGAAGAATCTACCTACTGTAACTCGTTTCTCAAATACAAGAGCAAATGCTGGCTCCATGCCATTTGAACAGTCAGATATCATGGATAACGTTCCAGTTGGAGCTACTGTTGTTGTGAGTACATTTCTAATTCCATGTTTTTGGATTTTTGCGATTAAAGCATCCCATTCGTAAGAGTGTGTTTCTTTTGATTTCTCATAGTATCCTGCAACAGGAATCTTTCCATCAGGATACTCTGTTTTTGAACAGAGTGGGAATTCACCGCGAGTTTTGGCTAGAGCGACACTTTCTTCCATAGAATAGTAGGTCAATGCTTCAGATAGTTTTGATTGTAGGTCATAGCCTTCCTTTGAATTGTATGGGATCTTTAATTTGTATAACAGATCTGCTACACCCATTACACCTAATCCAATCCTACGAGATTCTTTTGATGCTACATTGATCTCTTCAACAGGATAATTATTTACGTCTATGACATTATCAAGGAATCTTGTTGTTTTTCGAATTGTTTCTTCATAGCGTTGCCAATCAAATTCATACTCACCATCTGCTTTTCTCTTTACAAGATTTGCAATATTGATTGAGCCCAAGTTACATGATTCGTATGGGTATAGACTTTGTTCACCACATGGGTTTGTAGCTCTTAGTGGTGCTTGTCTTGCCTTTGCAAATACATTGTATTTGTTAATTTGATCAAAGAAGATCAAACCAGGTTCTGCACTTTTCCATGCAGATAGTGCTATTAAATCAATTAATTGATGTGCATTGATTTCTTTTACTGGTTTCTTATCACGAGGACTTCGCAGCATGTAATTTCCATCGTCTGTATTTACAAGTGAGTGCCAAAAGTCTTCCCAGATTCCAACACTGACATTAAAGTTCTCAAGAACACCAGGTTGTGTTTTGTTTGTAATGAACTTTTCAACATCAGGATGCCAAGCTTCAATGATTCCCATGTTAGCACCTCTTCTTTTTCCACCTTGTTTTACAACTTCAGTGACAGTGTTTATGATGTTCATGAAAGATACTGGTCCTGATGCAACACCAGATGTTGATGCTACAATATCTCCTTCTTCTCTAAGATCAGAGTAGTTAATTCCAACTCCTCCGCCAGATTTGAAAATTAGTGCAGCATCAGAAGTTGATTTCATTATTTCTTCCATTCCATCTTCCATTCCAAGAACAAAGCATGCAGATAGTTGTCCTAATCTTCCACCAGCATTCATCATTGTTGGAGAGTTTGGAAGAAAGTCTTGAGATGTCATCATCTCAAAGTATTCTGTGATTCTCTCAGCGTATGAATCAAATTTCTTAGCTGCCATCAAAGTAAGTAATTCCTTAAAGCTGACTTTCATTTGACCACTGTTTGCAAGAGTGATGTAGTGATTTATCATCGATCTAAAGTGGTATTTGTTGAGGAAATATTCTCCAATCTTGAATTTATAGTCAAAGTTGTCTAATTTTTCAAGATAGCTTTTGGCTTCTTCTATATTTTGAGTGATATTTCCTGATTTTTCAAATATTTGAGAATCATACAGTAAATCTCCTACACCAACTAAAATGGCGACTCTTTCGAACATTTGGGTTGGAGTTTCAGTGATTTCATTTTTGCCATTTCTGAAAAGATATCTTGATGCTAAAACTCTGAGACAGTTCAGATCGAATTTTTTTGAGACGGGATCCAAAGAACGGGCATTTAATACCTTCATCTTTTCATCTCTTAGTTTTCTTCTCTCATGACGATAAACGATGTAGGCTTTTGCAATATCGCTATTACCACTGTCAATTAAAGTAGATTCTACAATATCCTGAATGTCCTCAACACTGGGACTTCTTGTACTTGTGAATCCTTGTTCAACTAATTTTTGTACAACTTTATTTGCTAGTTGATCTGCAAGCGCACGATCGGCTTTAGATGTGGCTGCTAATGCCTTGTAAATGGCATTTGAAATTTTATCTTGATTGAAAGCCGTTACTGCGCCACTGCGCTTACGGATCTCATTGATAGTACTTTCTATTTGTGAATTATCCAATTATAATCTCCCCGCAGAGGTTAGAATTAATGTGGATATAACTTGTGTGCTCGAAAAATTTTGATCTCGACCCTTCTGCTAGTCAATTTTTTTAATACCATTACTATGATATTCATATCGGCACAACATATTCAAATTGACGATGATCGTATTACTATAAAAGATCAAAAGTTTTGTAAAACGATCCTAATTAGTTTTGAATTTGCGAATTTCAGACTATGTAAGGTGACTTACATTTAGGACACTTGTCTGTAAATGGTTCATCCTTAAATCCACACTCACCACATATTGCGATGCTCTTAGTTGGTGTGAATGAATTCGTCAATTCGCCCGTCTTCTCTATTGACTTTTTGATATCCGCCACTTGGGCGTCACTGTCAATTTGAAGAGTTACTGATAGACCACCATTTAGAATCTTTGATAGTTTGTTGCATTCTGTGATTTCTTCACTCTTGTTTGTAAAGTCGGTAACTTCGGAGGCCTTTAGGACTATACCTTGAGAGTAAGAATCACTTTCAGAGGTTAAGGCTGAGTTTTTACCATATTTTTCACCATCTAGGGATGCAAATCTCTTGGATCCGTCCGTTTCAGTCATGGAAATGTGGACTGGATCGCCTATTTCCTTGCCTTTTTTGGCAGCGACATCTACTGCAGTCTCTATTACTTTATGAAGTACTGCTCTTCCTTCTTTATTATCTTTGTAACCTAGAATGTTAAAGACTGCTTCTTTAAGGCCTACAAGATTGACAACCAATGAGATTGAACTTCTTTGCATGTATTGTGTATTTTTTGCAAGAATTGGATTCAAGCCTCTTCTGGTAAGGTCAGAAATGTCTTTCTTTCTTAAAGCCATAGAAGACAAAGCTGGTTTCATTAACAATGCAAGTCTTGCTCTGAAGTAAGTCTCATCTTTGTTTGATTCAAAGGCAAGTCTTGGGAGGTTAATAGATACAGATTGCAAGTTAATTGCAAGTGGAGTAGCACTTTTAGTTGTGCCATGGGTAATTCCAGAACTTGAGATTCTATCTTTGGAAAAAGTTACCTTACCACCAATAGAAATTATTTCTGCAGTTTTTGCTGAAACATCAGAGATTTTTCCTTTGGAATAATCGATAATCAAACCAATCTTTGGTGTTGGAGTGATAGCTGTGTAGTTTTGGTATGCATTAATAATTGCATTAACTATCTTGGTATCTGATCCTAAAGCAAGTCTAATTGAAACATTAGTTCCTGCTTTGTTATAATTTGGTGTTGTAGATGCAACTGCAAAAGCGTTTGAAACTTTTTGTTCAAGTTCTTCAATGTTTTTGGCATGTTTACTAAACAATGAAACAATTCCATCAAGAACAATTTCTTGTGAAGCTTCTTTTGAAAGTAAGCTGATGATTACAGAAAGTGAAGATGTAATATCATCAAGTGATTTTGATACTGGTACTCGGGATACATCAAGGTTTTTTCCACCAAGTACAATTCCATCGTCAATGAGCTCTTTAACATTGACAAATATTGTGTCTGGAATCATAGACCAAATTCCTGGATTTGTAATGTGCAAGTCTCCAGAAAGATGAGAGTCTGCAACATCTTTTGGTAAAATGTTAGTTAGCAGGTGTTCGGCAAATACTCTTTGTCCGGTGTTAAACAGCAATCCATCGGTTCCATTGCCTACATTATCTAGATTTGTGAGCATTTCTTGTACATCATATACAGGCAGTCCTAGGCGTGCAAGCTTGTTGCGGTATTCCTCATGACCATGCTCTAAAAGCACAGAATTGACCATTTCTCGAATTAATGAGCCTGTAAGATATGTAGTCTGATATTTGTAAATTCTATTTTCAACTTCTTCAGTGATTTTTTGAGCTAGTTCTAATGGAAGGCTTCCTTCTCTAACCAGAGATTGAATAATTTTGTGTGAATTGAATTCCTCAATAGATTCATGAGATGTTCTAACATACATTTTTCCACTTTCAATAATTGATCTTTCTTCAATTTGTCTTGCCAGACTTAGGACAAGTTTTCCAAGATTTGTAATTGTATATCTTCTTTCAGATTTGTTAAGTGCGACAAGTGATTGTCTTAATAATTTTCTAAGATGGTATGCAAATTTACCACTTTCTTTTTTGGATTTGAAACCTGCAAGGGATTTTAATTCAGAATAAGTTAACGGGCCTTTAGAATTTAAAATTCTTAAAATATCAATTCTGTTTGGACTTGCCATTACAGAAAAGATCATTCTAACTCGCTTCGATGTTGATTGTAGAATGCTACCTTTCTTTGGTTCTTCTAGTTCCCCTTTCATATCCATAGTCATGACTAAAAAAAAGGACTAATTAAGACTTATGACTAGATCATTTTCTTAGAATATTAGATCAAATTTTGAGATTTAGATCAAATTTTTAAAAATTAGATCAAATTTTGATCCGTTTGGATCATTTTTTGATCAGTTAAGATCATTTTTTTAAAAATTAGATCATTTTTCTTGGACATCAAGAGAAAATTCAGATGTTGATAATGTTTGTCCACATGAAGGACACTTTCCACTGTAAGGATTCATTACATCTTTTAGTGCTTTGAGCATTTTCATGTTTGTGATCTTTTCTCCGCATTTTCCGCATGTTACTTCAACTGACATAAAGATGATCAGAATTACAAAATAATTAAGAATCGATTATGAGTTTTTTTAATAATTTTACTAAATTATTTTACTGCTTTTCGATGAGAATTCCTCTTTCATCAAAACCAGTAATTTTTGCTTTGCTTCCAACTGGGAGGTCTGCAGGGGTGGCAATTCCTGCCATAAATCCAGAGATTCTTAATTGGACATCATCTAATAGCATGACTACAAAAGCGTAAGGCGTGTATTTTTCAAAGCCTGCAGGAGGCACTGTGATTATAGTATAGGTGGCAATCGTTCCTTTACCTTCCAGAACTGCATCCTCAAAACCTTTGCTTCCACATTTTTGGCAGAAATAAACAGTTGATAGGTGTAAGTGTCCACATTTTGTGCATTTATGAGCAAGAACTTTGCCTTCTTTTGCTTTTTCAATTAGTTGTTCTTTTATTGACATTTTACACACTTTGAAAAATATGAACAGCACAACTAGCTCCAGTTGCACCAAAGTTATGAGTTAAACCAATCTTTGCGTCTTTAACGGTTCGCTCTCCTGCTTTGCCGGTTAATTGATCAAACACTTCTGCTACTTGTCCAACACCTGTTGCGCCAATTGGATGACCTTTTGATTTGAGACCACCTGATGGATTAATTGAAATATCAGAATTTAATTTTGTTCTTCCTTCACGGACAGCTTGTACACCTTGTCCTTTCTCAAAGAATCCCAAGTCTTCGGTGTCAACAACTTCTGCAATTGTAAAGCAATCGTGTACTTCTGCAAAATCAATATCCTTTGCAGTAACTCCTGCCATTTTGTATGCTTTTTCTGCTGCAAGTTTTGTACTTGGAATTGTTGTCATGTGTTCACGTCCTTGCAAAGCTGCAGGTGAACCACCTCTACCAGAACCAATAACTTCAATGTAATCTTTACTGTGTTCCTTTGCAAACTTTTCAGAACAAAGTATAACAGAACTTGCACCATCAGAAAATGGACAGCAATCAAATAATTTTAATGGACTTGCAACTACTGCAGAATTCATTACATCTTCTACAGATATTTTTTTGTGCATGTGAGCTTTTGGATTTAACAATCCGTTATCATGATTTTTTACTGCTACTCTTGCAAAGTCTTCTTCTGTTGCATCAAACTCTGTAAGATAAGCTCTTGCCATTGATGCAAACAATCCTGGAAATGATGCACCGGCTTGTCCCTCATAGAAAAAGTCTGAACAGTATGAAAAGTAAGTGGTAGTCCATTCAGTTCCTGTATGGGTTACTTTTTCCACTCCAGTAACTACAAGACAGTCATAAAATCCTGCAGCCACGTTTGCAAAGGCTTCTCTGAAGGCAACTGAGCCACTGCCACAGGCAGATTCTATTGATAATGAGGGTTTATCTGAAATTCCGAGGTTGCTCATAAGTACAGGGCCAAGGTGAACCTGCTTGTCGGCAATACCAAAGACGTTTGAAATGTAAGATGCGTCAACCTCTTTTGGGTCGATTCCTGCGCTCTCAATGGCATCAACTGATGCTTGAGTTGTAATATCGGCTATGCTATCTGATAATTTTCCATATTTGGTACTTCCAGCACCAAGAACACAAACCTTTTCCACTAACAAGACTGACTATATTCCCTATAAAAATCGTTTTAGTAAAATCAGTAAAAGAAAATGGCCCCCAAAAAAATTCAGCTGCAGACACTCCAAGTAAAGGAGAGACATACTGTAAAGACTACAAAATCTATAACCTCTGTTTTGAAAAAAGAGATAATACAATATTTTGATAGTAATGGATTTCTTTCTTGGTCTTCAAAGGAAAAGAAATACATCATTTTGGGAACAAATACTCCAAAGAAGGGTCTGGTGCCTTGTCCAAAATGTAAACTGGGGCAATTGATGGTAATTCGATCGCAGGCAACTAGAAAAAGATTCATGGGTTGTTCTAACTTTTATGGAGGATGCAAGGCTTCCTCACCATTATTACAAAAGGCAAAGCTTCGTGCCACCAAAAAACCATGTGATGAATGTAAATGGCCAATGATTATTTTTCGTTATTCAAGAAAACAAAAGTGGACCAGACAGTGTTCTAACTTTAATTGTAAAACCAGAACTAAGCCTGCAAAGTAGAATAGATATCGGTTCTTCTATTTTTCAGTAAAGGAAGTACTTTACGAATTTGTTTTATTTTCTTTAAATCAATGTCTGCATATGCTATTCCTTGTTTCTTTTTCATATCAATCAAAATTTTTCCATATGGATCCACTATTACACTTCGACCACAGTAAATGTTGCCTACTTGATCAGGTGCAATAACATAACATCCATTTTCTATTGCACGTGTCTTGTTTATTGTAATCCAATGTTCTTCTTTCATGTCACCTTTTACCCATGCAGATGGCGCAACTAAAACTTCAGAGCCTGCAACTGCTAGTGATCTAGACATTTCAGGAAATCTTAAGTCATAACATATCATCATTCCAATTTTTCCAATAGATGTCTTTACAGGCTTTGCAATTTTTGATCCAGATGTCATCTTGTCTGACTCTCTGAATCCTAATGCATCATAGAGATGAATTTTCCTATAAGTTGAGATTACTTTACCTGTTTGGTCAAGGACAAATGAAGTGTCATAGACCCTATCTTTTTTTGAACTCTTCTCATAGAATGAACCCACAACCTGAATGCGGTTATCTTTTGCTGACTTTGCAATTTCACTTATGAAATTTCCCTGTATGGTTTCAGCTAGCTCTGCTAATTGTTTTGGAGATTGAGATGAGTTTGTGTAAAACATCATAAACTCTGGAAAGGCTACAAGTTTTGCTTTATTTTTTGAAGCTTTGGAAATGAAATTAATGATTTTTTTTAAATTAGTTTCTTTGTTAGTTGAGGCCTTAAACTGGACAATTGCCACTTTCATTGAATTTTTAATTCTAGTTGAGAATAAAAGGATAAAGAAACCAGTAATTCTTTTAGACTAGCCATAAATAGTTGATATGTTTAGAATAGACATGTCACAAGAAAGTAAATGTCCTTACTGCGAATCTATCTTTGAGGATAATGACCAACTGTCAAAGCACATTGATAAAATTCACAACAATGAAGATGCAATAGGTACTCAAGGCTTCTAGACTTTATTTTTTGATGGTACAACTAGCTAATGTACCATTTTTGTTATTATGAAGAATTGTACAAATTATTGTATACGACCAATGTGTCTATGGGCTGCCCATGCTGGATGGGAGAAATTCCAGTTTTTTATTTTAAAAAAATAATTAAAGTTGGTTTCCTGCCAAAAACCAGTTTTCCTTTGGATTATCCTCAAAGACTACAATGACATGATTTTCTTTTGTTTTTAGAATATCAACTGCAGCCTTGGTAATGGCTTTAGCATATTCGTCTTTTTGTTCTTGAGATCTTCCAGGATACATTGATACTGTTATCAAGGGCATAATTGCACTAAGTGATTCATCGATTTATTCGTTAGAGTCAGTAATCTGGTCTGTATCCGTATCGAGTGCCATAAGTAAACTCTGAGTTGTGTGTTTTTTTGTAGAGATATCCTGTTGCAAGTCCCACTACAAAGCCTCCAATGTGTGCAAGATATGCAACTCCTCCACCTGCTACACCGAACCCTCCAATGAAAAATGGTAACAAGTTCTGAAATACTAACCAAAATGGCAAGAACCACTTTGCCTGAATATGCATCATTCTCCAAAAGAATCCTAACATCATAAAGGTCTGAATTCTTGCCCTTGGGAAAATTACCAAGTAAGCACCAAGTATGCCAGAGATTGCACCAGAAGCACCTACTGCAGGGATTGGACTTGTTGCATCTCCCATGATGTGTATTAATCCTGCAAGAATTCCCCATAGAAGATAAATTCCAAGATATTTTACTTTTCCAAACTTTGCTTCAATATTATCGCCAAAAATCCACAGGAACAGCATGTTACCACCAAGATGCATAGCACCACCATGTAAGAAGACAGAACTTAGAAGAGAGACATATGGTTCTGATGGACATTGAATTACTTGTGGTCCTGTACCAAAGTCAATAGTTGATGTAGATGCACCTGTAATGCAATTTGGAACTGCTCCCCAATTGTAAAATAATGAAAATGCATTTTGATTTGAAAATTCAAGAAATTGTCCTGTTACTATTACTTCGATAAAAAATACAATCACGTTTACTATGATTAAGGCATAAGTTACTGTTGGTCGAAAACCTGGAGGATGAGGATTCTCATCACGTAATGGAAGCATTAGATGCTAAATTTGATTGAAAATTGTATAATAAGATTATTCTTAATATTCAGTTAAAGTCTCATCAAATTAATTGAATAAACTAGTTGTAATTGGAATTGTCGCTGTTTCATTGTCTGTTTACTTTTCAATGACTGTGTTTGTCTTACCGGAGAAGTTTCTTGACAAAGAGCAATTTACTCCTGTACCTCATTTAGAGGTAGAAATTCCAAGCACTGAAATCAAACTAGGTGAATCATTTAGAGTAAACACAATTTCTGAAAATACTGGTGACTATGGAGACATTCACATTGTTTCAGCTGCCTTTCCAACCCTTACGAAAACTGATGGAATTGTAAGAATTGTAACCTATGATTTTTCAAATTCTCCAATTTACATTAATCCTGGAGATGAGATTGGTGCCAAATACAGTGGGGGTTTGGAAACAGTTGTGGCCCAATATCCACAAATTGAGGCCATGAATAGGCCTGTTCATCCAGGCACAAAATATTTCATGGATCTTCAAGTTACACCTGAGGAACCAGGACCATTTACAGTGTACCTAAAATCAATTGATATTCCACATACCAGTTCTTTGTCTCATTTTCCAACTCAAGGTCAGCTGGATCATCAAGAAGAATATGTTTTGGTATATACAGTAAATGTTAATCCCTAATATTCTAAAGATAATCTAACAAGATCAAAATGGAAATAAGGCAAACACCTCTAAGTTTATTGCAGAAAAAGTCAAAGATGGTTTTTCTATCTGGAAGTATTCTTGCAAGCATTGGAATTTTGCTTGTTACAGTTGGTGGAAGTTGGGATATTACAAATCACTTGCTAAACAAACCTGAAACATTTTTTTCACCTCCACATGCTATGATGTATTCTGGTGTTGCAATTGGACTAATTGGATCTGCAATTTCACTTTTAGGATATAGAAATCTACAAGACTCTAAAGAAGTTTTTAGATTACCACTTCGACTAAAATTTCTTGGGATTTTTTTGCTTGTAGGTGCAGGTCCATTTGATTTTGTATGGCATTCTAATTTTGGTCTGGATGGATTACTTAGTCCGCCACACTTTACATTGCTTGGAGGAATGTTATTTTGTAGCTTAGGTGGTATGTTTGGAATTTCTAGGTTTCTGCAAAACAGAAATTCTAAAAATAAATTTACAGACTATTTACTAGTTTTAGCAACTTTGCCTGTTTGGCTTGCAGGCTCTGGAGTGATTTCTTCATTGTCCTTACCATTTTCAAACACAGATTATTTTGAATTTAACCCAGAACCAACTTTTGCATTTGTAATGGCAACAGTTGCATATCCATTTTTTATTTCATTGATGTGTATTGTTACTGCAAAACTATCAAATTTCAAACCTGGAGTAATTACAATTCTTGGAGGAGTTTTCTTGTTAATCTATGGAATGACTGCAATTGTGCCTAATTTTGCCCTGTTAGAGTCTGTAGAGTTCTATTCTATGAATTTGATTCCAATTGTAATGGCAGACTTGATTGTGTCATTTAGAAAGACCAAGAAAGCATCATTTGTGGCTGGAGGGATTTTAGGTTCTGGATTTTACATGGTGTATTATCCGTACATAATGTACACGTATAATGAATTGCTACTTGGGAAATTAGTCTCACCAAGTATGATTTATCACACATACTTTGAGTTAATGCCACAAGTCATACAATTTACAATTATTCCTGCAATCATTATGGGAATAATTGGTGCGTTTGTGGCATTTAGATTTTCAAATAAAATTTTGATAAAAAATTAGATGAGAAACAGGTAAACAAAGATGAACCTGTATGACTCCTCCGTTTCTCATCCTGCTATGGTCGGTTAAATACTGGTTAGATTTAGTAGATAAAAACAAAATTGGTACATTCGTTAAATGGACTAGTAAAAAATCTCATAATTACAAGGTGATTATTCCTTGTTCAATCAAATATTGAACTCCTGCAACAAATTCCTTATCTGTAATTTGATCATTTGTCCACATTGCAGCATTGGTCTTAACCCAGTCAGGGATTATCAATTCATTTGTGTAGCCAACAGCTTCCTCAATTGTATACTCTGGATAGTTTTCATCAAACCAATCACGATAAAATTCATCATTGTAGTATCTATCGATGTAATGCTGAGCACCTTTCTCAGCTTCTATAAAGTGAAGCTTGGGTTGTGGCTCAAATTCTTTGAGATTCGGAATGTTCATTATTTTTTCATTAATCAAAAATTTTATTCCATTTGAAAATGTTTGATCATCAATCAAATCTTGAGACCAAAAGTCTGCGTTTGTTTTGAACCATTGAGGTACCTCAGACTCCAAGGAGACTTGAACTGAATCATTAATGTCCAGTTTTTCTCCTTCTATGGTCAGTCCATTATAGAAAGAATTAGTCCAAGCATTTCTTTCATAATCCCACATTTCTACTAAAATTACACTCGTATCATATGGTGCTGTAGGCGTAAATGTGAAAACTAGTTGATTTAATCCCTCCTTGTTTCCAAACGCATCTCTTGTTAGTTCATTATCCACTGATACGTCTGTAATCAATTGGTTTGGATCAATTACCTCAATTGAGGTATTTCCATCCAGAGTTTGCTTCCAAATAATTTGAACTTCATGAGAGTGTACTTTAACACCACTGATGGTTTTTTCTTCCAATCCCATTAAGAGACCCACATGTGATAGGTATTGAGTTCCAGAATTTTCATAAATTTTTAGAGTTACTTCGATAGGCTCTCCTGTTTTTACAATTTGGTTAGCAATATCTTGCTTGAAACTTGCAACATCAAAGGATTTGGAATTTATTGCAAATCCTTTTTCTACAAAGTCTTGTCCAGAATTATCCTCGCCCAGTGTTGGAGGAGCACAATCTCCGGAGCATCCTCCTCCAGAACTACCGCTTCCATGATCAGCCAGAGCGCCTTCATTCAATGGAATGATCATAAAAACTAGCAAAGAAAATAAGAGAATTTTTTTGTTCATTCTAATCCTCAACTAGCCAAATTGCTCCACGGTAAATTTTATCGTAGTATTTTTTCTCGTCAAAGTTTTGTCGGACTGGTTCACTCCATGTGATTTCTGCAAACTTTTCTTGTGCCGTTGCAATTTGGTTACCAAATTTATCAACAAAAGAACAATGATGTCTATTTCTTTCTCCTACTTCAAAGCACTGCTTCTCTGCATTCCAAGACTCGTTCCATGGCATTGGTATGTATGTCAAGCTGTTTGGATCTTCAAACTTTTGGAAAACAGGTTTGTGCTCTGTAATCAAGCTGAAGGTTTGTTGTGCCAATCTTCCTTCAAAGCTAACCATTATCTCAAATGCGGTTGGTTCTACAACTTCGGGTTCTGGAATCTCAAGTGGTTCAAATGGTCTTAGCAATGATGCCTCTGGATCTTTAAGTGGAAGTGGCAGTTCAGATCCCATACAAGAATTTGATTCGAATTCTACCAAGTGATGAAGGAATCTCTTTTTGTTTTTTGTATCATGCAATCCAACCCAAACCTTTTCAAGATCTGTTGGGAATCTTGCATCAAACACAGAGTATTCGTATTTTTCATTAGGATCC
>JACEMX010000061.1:0-271 GCA_013867335.1 Candidatus Nitrosomaritimum aestuariumsis | reverse complement strand
AAAGTCTTTGATAGATAATTGAACACGCTAATCTCTGTCTTTTTGGTTATACGTCACAATTCGCATAATTCCATCTAACTCTTCGCTACATGCATTGTACATAATCACATTTGGAGCAAGGATAGCGCTTCTGGACCCTCCTCCACCTTGGTTTCCTCCTGACCCGCCACTTGAGCTTGAACCAGCAAATCCAGAGCTAGCAAAGAAAGTTTCAACTACAGGATCGTCATTAAATGTGATTTGTCCTCGGATAGCTCCCTCAGGATATCCT
>JACEMX010000033.1 GCA_013867335.1 Candidatus Nitrosomaritimum aestuariumsis | reverse complement strand
GATGCTGATTTCGAATGGCGTGAGGCTGGATGTAGTATGTGTTTGGGAATGAATCCAGATATCTTGTCACCTGGTGAAAGATGTGCAAGTACTTCTAACAGAAATTTTGAAGGAAGGCAGGGTAATGGTGGAAGAACTCACCTCGTAAGTCCTGTTATGGCCGCAGCAGCTGCTATTGAAGGTCATTTTGTGGATGTTAGAGAAATGGATTTGAATTAAAATGGATGCTTTTAAAAAAATTAAAACCATTATCACTCCATTGGATCAAGTTAATGTTGATACTGATCAAATTGTTCCCAAACAATTCTTAAAATTAGTGCAAAAATCAGGATTTGGAAAATATTTGTTTTATAATTGGAGATATGATTCAAATGAAAATCAAAACCCTGATTTTATTTTGAATGATAAAAAATACGAAAATTCGAAGATTCTTGTGACCGGAGATAATTTTGGCTGCGGTTCTAGCAGAGAACATGCAGTTTGGGCACTACAAGATTATGGCTTTTCGGTAATAATTTCTACTTCCTTTGCAGATATCTTTTATAGCAACTGTTTCAAAAATGGAGTTTTGCCAATCACATTAGATGAAAAAACGGTTGAAAAATTGAAAAATGAATCAGGAGAAATTGAGGTTGATTTGGAAAATCAAACTTTGCACACTCCAACTGAAAAAATTCCTTTTGAAATTGACACATACAAAAAAAAGATACTTTTGGAAGGATTAGATGATATTGCTTTGACTCTGAAATATGAAGACAAAATCAGTAAATTTGAAAATGATTCTATGATTCCATCTGTTTTATGATTTTGTTTACTTGCTTAAGATTTCGTTCTAGTGTCATGGGAGATTCTGCATCTATCCAATCATTGACTCCAATGTCAAAGGCACTTATTTCTCCTTTTTTTGATAAATTTTCTAAAACATCGTAAGATAAGTTGATCTGTTTCTGTTTTGACTTTTCTTTTATTTTTTTAATAACTTCCTTTCCTAAAATGTAAATTCCTAAACACTCTGACATTGGAAG
>JACEMX010000011.1 GCA_013867335.1 Candidatus Nitrosomaritimum aestuariumsis | reverse complement strand
TTAATTGATGTTCCAGTAGAAAGACAAGTCAATACGCTGGTTTTTGCCCCAGAAACTGCAGCAATTAACAATGCATTTCGTGTGTTTGTCCAAACTACAAGTGACGGTCTCTTAATTGGAAATGATCCAAGCAAACTTTTAGAAACCACCCATGTTCACTTGCCATCAGGAAAAGTTGAAACCCTTACAAATGCATTTACCACATTGCACCAAGGCCTGTACTTTTTAGATTACACTCCAGTAGAACAAGGAACTTATGTTTTTCATGTTGTAGCGTTCAGTCAGGGAACAATATCTCACGGCTCTGCTGCAACTTTAGTGCAAAGTCAAGACATTAGTGGAATATCTGAGCAGATAATTGAATTAAACTCAATCTTAGATGAGACCTCTGCAGAACTTGAAACACTAAAATCTGAAGTTCAAGAATTTGGCTCTACACTAGAGAGTGCAAGCAGCAATATTGACTCAAGCGTTGAATCTGTATCAAATTCAGTTGTAAACATTGAAGAGGCATCATCTCAGCTAAACTCTTTGTTGTTTCCTATAGTTGCATCAATTGGAATTATTGTGGCTCTTCAGGTTGCAATACTTGCACGAAGAAGATAGTTATAATAATGTAGAATTGATCAACAATCATATGCCGAAGACGGCAATCTTTTTTTCAATAATTTTACTATCGTCTCTATTTGCAAATTCATATGGTTTTACTGGTGGAGATTTAGTAAATGAAAATATTGTTACAAAAAATTATGACATTTTTGATTCAGATATTGTAGATGTTCCTGCAGATTTTTTTACAGAAAATAATTACAAAAGATACGTAATTTTTGGTTTAGGTCAAAATGATTCGGATTTTTTGAAAAAAACTTCATTGTATGGTGTAGAGTCTGATAGAGGATTCTTCCATGTTGCAATTCTGGAGGAAAATTCAGTATCCAGTCTTGTTGCGCGTGGATATTACGTTATAGAAGACTTTGAGCTTGACTTTCACTCAGAAATTTCAGATGCATCAAGAATTGGTATAATTACTGG
>JACEMX010000145.1 GCA_013867335.1 Candidatus Nitrosomaritimum aestuariumsis | reverse complement strand
AAATTGGAATTAATTTCCACGCCTAATTGCGTCCAATTGTATCCCCAAAACGGTAGCTGAATCCCCGCGGGCCCATTTTTATTCTAATATTTTGAAACAAAGAATTGAAATCAATTCTGACTTTTTATTATTCAACATAATTCAAAATGCATGTCAAAAACAATAATGGCTATTCTTTTGACTTTTGCATTTGTTTCACTTCCCATGGCATTTGCAGATTCAGAAGAAAAGCTAGAATTTGGCTCAGAGTTACAAGAGACATTAGGTCATTTTTGGGCACTTGAATTAAACCTGGATGAAAACAATTCAGAGCTTGCACTGATTCATGCTGCACACCCAATTGCTGAATTGTATGGTTCAATGAGTGAAAAACTTGCAGATTATCCAGAATTTGATGCAAAACTAAAGCAAACTTTGATGGACTTGCAAAACAAGGCAACCACTGAAGTAACACGTGAGCAAGCTCAAGAGGCAATTGATGAAGCAAAAACTATCGTTGCAGAAGCTCAGGACATTGTAATTGGTGATATGGCAAATGATGATGCATTCAAGGCACAACTTGCAAACATACTACTTGAGACATCAAAAGTAGAATATGCAGAAGCCGTAAATGATGGTATCATAGAGGAGATGGCCGAATTTCAAGATGGCTCTGCCTTTGTATGGAGAGCAAAAGAATTACTTTCAACCATGAATGTTGATTCTACCATTGCAAGTAATATCTCATCAAATATTGAGGCAATAGAGCAAGCCTATACTGAGAAGGCTTCCCCTTCAGAAGTCTCTGCATTAGTTGATAATGTAATTGCAGACTTTGAGATAGTTAGCGGAGTGGAATCCACAGAATCATCTCATATGGAAGAAGCATTCCAATCTCCAAAAAAACAACTAAACTCTGGAATTTCTCCAGATGCAATAGAATGCAAACCAGAAATGATTCTAGTTCTCAACAATAATGATTCAAGACCAGCATGTGTTACCGAAACAGGGGCTGACAAACTAGAGTCATTAGGTTGGGGAATGAGAGCATAATTTCTTTTCATTTTT
>JACEMX010000084.1 GCA_013867335.1 Candidatus Nitrosomaritimum aestuariumsis | reverse complement strand
ATTTTATTTTTCCAAGTATTACTTGAAATTACATTTTAAAAACAATGAGGAAAGGAACTCCGCCGATCTTTTTGACGCCACTTTCAGTACCAACGCCTAATTCCAATGAAAGTGAGATTGTTTCTTTTCCGACCATGTTGATTATTGAAGCATTTTTTAGAAGTGTTCTAGCTTCTTCATGTTCAACTAATTTTTCACCGTAGTAACTTTCACTGATATTCATGTTTAATTCATTTTCAACAATATTTTTTCCCAGCAATTCTGCATCACAGATGTTTAACATCAAGTTTTTTTGGTAATCAGTAGTTTTAATTGAGAATTGCATTATGCATACTTGCCTTTCAAAGTCGATTTTGCACCACAGGCTTCACAAATTAAAAATGAAATTCTATTTTCTTTTATAATTTTAGTATCTGGACTTTTACAGGTTGGACATTCAAGATAATCTTTGACGTAGATTTGGAAAAGTCGTGTAAAATCTTCTGGCGCTCTTTTTCCTACAAACATTGCTTTATCCCCCAGTCGTTCTGCAGGAACAGCAAACTCTTTTGATAGATATTGTAAGACTTTGTCAGGATCTCGTCTTAAAACTTTGGGAAATTCTGAAAAATTACGCAGATATGTCTTTTGACCTTCCCACATCACATCGACTACAGGCAACTCAAATCTGGCCGTGGTTTCCTTTGTATCTCCAATCTTATCTTGGATTCTTTTAAGCAAGTTTTCATATTCTGCCTTAGTCATGTACTAAATTTGCATGTTCAACCCTATATTGGTTTTTGAAAAAGAGGAATCCTGTGGAGTTGTAAAGGTTATTCCATTTTTCCTATTCGGAAAACGTTAGTTCCACATTCTGGACATGTGCCTTTTACAGCAGGTCGTCCATTCTTTAGTTTAGTTTCTTTAGGATCTTTTATGTCCCTTTTAGCTCTGCATTTTACGCAATATGCTTGTACCATTCTAAAACAAACTCAAACTTGGTTGTATTTAGGCAGAGGCTGTGAAAATTATTTAACTACAGGCTAGATACGTGTAAATTTTTTAGCTGTTTAGGAAAGAGGAATTATAAAAAAATTCAAAAAAAATTGAAAAATACTTACTATTTTTGTATGCAGGGGTTAATTGTAATATTTTTTTTAATTTTTTATTTATAGAATATAATATCTGGAAAAATTATCAGTTATAAACACCTTAATTGTAAAATCCTCAAAATGGCATCAAAAAAAGGCATTGCAGTTACCATCATAATTTTGGCAGCAATCACAGCAGGTAGCTTTCTCTTCTGGATGATTCCACAGGAAAATCAGATGTCATTGGTAATATCAGATCATGAAAATTATCTTGACGGTGTAAAAGAAATTCATTCCATCATGAAAGAAACAATTTCCACAGAATTTCAGAACTTAAAAGATGAAACAATATCACCTGACGAATATCTTCGCATAGCAGATGTTACCTCATCACAGGTTACTTCTCAGATAAGCGAGTTTGTAACATCAAAACCTCCCTCTGAGTGGCAAGATAGCTACATCAGCTATATGGATTCCTTGAAAAATTTCAACTCTTATGTTACTGAAACTAAAGTTTATGCCAATTTGGTCAAAGAGGGAAAAACGGATCAATTTGAAGAAACAATGTCCAAAATCAATTCACTTCAGTTAGAATCAGAAAGGCTAGCCGAGATTTCAGATAATTCAAGGCCAAAGTAGCCTCAAGACCGAATTATAATATTTTGATTGGGTGGAAATCGTTAAAAAGCAATTCTGTAATTATATAAAGAATGTCTCAGAATTCCAACAGAGTTGAAAAGGATGTTAGTGCATCTACATCTAACAAGCTCTTGGTAATCTGTATTGATAGAGACAATGATGTTGGAGATAAGGCAGGAATAATCACACCTGTTATTGGAAGAGATGCATGTATTGAGGCAGCACAAAGATTAGCATTAGAGGACCCAGAAGATGCAGATTCTAATTCCATTTTTGCTGCAATTAAGACTTATGAAGATTTAATCAGTAAAGGCTACCAAGCAGAAGTCATTACTGTTGCAGGAGTTGCAAGTAGAGGAGTGCAAGCAGATGAAAAAATACTAGAGGAAACAAAAAAGGCATTAGAAAAATTTTCAGCAAATGGTGCCGTAATTGTTTCGGATGGCGAAGATGATGAGAGTGTTGTTCCAGTTATCCAAAATATCCTTCCTGTAATTTCTGTTCAACGTGTAGTAATGAAAGTAAGTAGAAGTGTAGAGTATTCTTATGCAGTATTTGGAAAATATCTAAAAATGATTGCATATGATTCAAAATATTCAAAATTTTTCCTTGGAGTTCCTGGAATACTTTTGTTGATAGGCGGAGTTGCCACCGTAGTGGGTTATACTGCAGAAATTACTGCTGTGTTAATCAGCATCTTAGGTGGAGCCTTTTTGATTAGAGCCTTTGACATTGACAGAGCTTGGTCTAATTGGGCAAAGCCTACACCGATGGGTTTTATTCGAATTTTCACGATGGTAGCAGGAGTTTTGTTGATGATAACATCAGTACCGGCTGGAATAAATGCAATAGATGAAAAGATTTTAGAAACAGAGACAGAGTTGCTTTCCATATTTTCAAACAAGATAATTATCGGGCAGTTTGTTTCTGGCGCCTTGCCAATTTTATGGATTGGACTAGGAGCCATATTTGCAGGAATTTTACTTAGTAATTGGATGGGCGGAATTCCACGTCAGATTAGTGATGTCCTACGATTAGTGGTACTGGTTGCGCTTTACCCAACAGTATATCAGTTTACAAACATCATGATAAATGATGAGAGCTCATTTACTCTAATTCCACCATTGTTAGGTGGACTTGCTGCTACACTGGTTACAGCCACAATACTATTCAAAAAATACAGAAAGCACAAAAATCAAGAAATGATTTCTGATTAGTTGTTCAGGAGTTGCCTTGACTGGTCAAAATTTCTAAAAAACACTGATATTTTCAAGTTTGTAATAAGAATCAGAGATGAAATAGATGAATAAGGTAAAAGACACAGTTTTTCAATTATCTGGTTTATACAAGATTTATTCTAAAAAACTTGAAAATGAAGTAAGACAAGGGGATATTCCAAACCATGTTGCATTAATTTTAGACGGTAATAGAAGATGGGCAAAAAGACATCTTGCGATGGCAAAGAGCGGACATTGGAAAGGAGCAGATGCAGTTGAAAATCTTCTTGATTGGTGTGAGCAACTAGACATCAAAATAATTACATTGTATGCACTTTCTGCAGAAAATCTTGACAGAAAGGATGATGAACTAGATTATCTGTATGATTTGATTCGAATGAGACTAGAAAAATTATACAATGATCCTAGAATCCACAAAAATAAGATGAGAGTGGTTGGGATAGGAAGAATAGAACTACTTCCAGAATCCATTAAAGATATTCTTCACAAATTAGATGAGGCAACTAAAGGATATGACAATCATTTTCTCAATATCGCCTTAGCTTATGGGGGACAGTTGGAACTCGTTGATGCAGTAAAAAAAATAGGTGAAAAAATCAAGGAAGGGGATCTCAATGTAAATGATATTGATAAAAAAGAAATTGAATCGAATTTGTACACCTCACACTTGCCTCAATCATCACCAGACATGATCCTTCGAACATCTGGAGAAAAAAGACTAAGTGGATTTTTAATGTGGCAAAGTGCTTATAGTGAATTGGTTTTTATGGACATATTTTGGCCAGAGTTTAGGAAAATTGATTTGATGCGCGCAATCAGAACATTTCAAGAAAGAAAAAGAAGAATGGGAAAATGATAGACGAGACTTCAGCAGGAATAGTATTATTCCGCAGAGAAAATGACAAAATTTTATTTTTGTTACTACATTATCCGTCGGGTCATTGGGATTTTGTTAAAGGGAAGATGGAGAAAGGAGAAACTTATCGTGAAACTGCAATACGTGAAACAAAAGAAGAAACCGGAATAAGCGATGTGAATTTTGTAGATAATTTTGAAGAATGGATTCAATACAACTTTCAGTTTGAAGGAGAGCTTGTAAATAAAAAGGTCGTTTTCTTTTTAGCAGAAACAAAGACAAAAGAGATTGAGATTTCTCATGAGCATCTAGATTTTACTTGGATGGATTATGTTACCGCAATGGAGAAAACTACTTTTGATAATGCAAAAACTGTTTTATCAAAATCATATGCATTACTTTCCAAGACTTTGTAATTGCATTTCTTTTGCAACTGAAACAGGATTTTTTGAATTAAGAATGGTTCTTCCAACAATCAAATAATCTGTTCCAGATTCAAGCACTTCATTTACTTTGCCACCTTGAGTTCCAACACCAGGAGAATAGATGTCTAGTTTTTTTCCTGCTTGTTTTTTACAAAATGAAATAATTTCCGGAAATGTGGCACCTGCAATAATGCCATCTGCTTTACATTCTAGAGCCCACTTTAGAAATAATTGGTAAAGTTGCTGTTTTTTACCCATTTTTACCTCCATATCATACGACAATTTAGCCTCAGGGGCGCTCATATGACATAATGTGATCACACCCTTTTGTTTTTTGTGTGATGATTTTACCAAATTTTTCAAGCTGTCTAATCCCATTATCGGATTTGCAATAACTGCATCAAAACCCAATTCCCATAATTTTTCGGTGGTAACTCTGTTTGTGTTGCCAATATCATTTAGTTTTATGTCAGCAATTGTTTGCAATCCAAAGTTGTGAGCTGTTTTAGTAATTTTTGATATTTGTTTTTCACTTAATGGTAACAGTAAATGAAAATTAAGCTTGATTGCACAAAGATATGGATTAAGTTTTTTTATGTTCTGAATTGTTTTTGCTTCTAAATTTTTTACAGAGTAATCATAGTCATTGGCAAGAATCACTTTACCGTTGCTTTTTGATATTTTTTTGATTCTAGTTTTGAAGGTGTCCATAGTCTACAAGTGGGTGAGTATCTTTTAGTTTTATAATTTTCACATAAGAGTACCCATGCTCTGATGGACTGTTTACAAAAGATGGCTCTGATGTGTTGTTTGCAAATTTCAAAAATGGTTTTTGTGGTTCATTATCTAAAACTACATGACAAAAATATGATGTTCCTTCTTCAGTAAAGTTCATGAATACACCAACTAGCCATTTGTCACTGTGTGGAAATAGAAATAGCGGGAATGGGCTTTCTTCAAAACCATAAGTTAGTTTTGCAAGACTTGCTAAATCCTCAAGTTCGATTGGCTGGTATCTATCCGGTGTTCCATTACCAGGTCTAAGTGTATCAGGTAATGATTTGATTCTAACTATAGGAGAGTAAAGTTTGCTTGTATCAGAAGTTGAATTTACAATTTCTGATTGTTCGTTATCGCCTTTTAGTGCATAGCAAAGATAGTGACCGTGATTTTCAAGTGGAGTATAATATACGATGGGTTTTTCTTTTAGGATATCCATTTGCACTGAAAGGATTTTTCTTCCTTCATGTTCATGTAGAAAAGAAATTCTTGGTGCACGCTCAAGTGCACAAACGAGCCTGGAGAATTCTAAGGTAGATGAGACTTCAATGTAACGAGGTAATTTATCCACGTAAGTTAACTAAACAATACGCAATTAAACTTAACCAAATTTTTTCAGGCTACCTTCTATCAATGACGTCATTGATAGCTGGCCCTGTGCCAATAATGGTGACAGGTGTTTTTAGTTTCTCTTCTATATTTTTTATAAACAATTTTGCATCTTCAGAAATTTCATCAAAGGAAGTTTTGCCTGCGCACTCTGGATAAAGAACATCTAACTTTGTAATTGAAATTTGTGTAGCACTATTGAGCATGATTGCACGCCTAGCTAATTCAAAATCAAAATCAGCTGCACGTCTTTGTCTGCCAGTTACTGTTCCAAATTCTGACCAGCCTTTGTTTTGTGCTTCTTCTAAGGAGAGTTCATTGGCAAGAGGTCCTGTGCCTACTCTTGTAACATATGATTTGAAGACAACAATTACTTCATCGACATTTTTAGGTCCGAGCCCAACGTCAGCACAAATTCCCGAGGCTGTAACATCCTTTGAAGTAACAAAAGGATAGGTTCCATGCCATAGAGATAGGAATGTTCCCTGTGTTCCTTCTATCAGTACATTTTGATTCAATGAGATAGCAGAATTTACTTCAGCAGGCACATCAACAATTAGTGAGCCTAAGGATTCTTCATCTTTGGCCATCTTAAGAACTCTCATTGCTCTGTCTGCATTTGCAGGGCCTGTTCCTGAGCCTGTGCTTCCAATCTTCTCTTTTAGTTCCCCTTTAGAATCACTTGCGAGATGTTTTTCCTCTATTATTCCACAATGCTTATCCACAAAAGACCTTCCAGAGGCATCAAAATCCTGAATCTCCTTCAATAAGATATCAGGGTTAACCACTACTCCTGGTCCAATCATCACTTTGGCATTTTTATTTAAAAATCCGCTAGGCAGCATTCTTACTTTGTATACTCTATCACCATCTCTGATAGTATGTCCTGCATTTGGACCTGCACCTCCACGAACTATAACTGATGGATTATCTTTGATTGCAAGATATGAAATGATTTTTCCTTTTCCTTCATCTCCAAAAAAGCCACCAACGACTACGGTAGACGTCACGTTTTTCAGCGCAAGTTTCGTTTATTTAAGCTAAAGTGCTTGCACAGGATTTATTATTCAAATAGATGGCAAGCAACTTGATGTCAGAGCCAAATTATGCTGGAAATATTATTGTCGTTTTAGCTAATCTTCCTGACTTTCTTAGAACACCTATTCTGAAAAAGAGAATGGTGGAATTTTTTGCCATGTCAGATCCCGAAAAGAAACAATTAATCAATAACGCTTTAGAAGCAGGTCCTGCAATTCCATTTCCAAATTTTTCAAAATTATTTAAAACATGGTTAGAGATATTGACTACTCTGCCAGAGGATCAAAGAACAGGATTATTTGCAGCTTATATCAATGAGATCACTCAGAGTCCACAAAAATTAATTGCCTTTAATTTGGATGGAATTTTAGAAATTTTCCTAACACTAGATTCTCAACAACAGGAAATTATTTCGCAGTCTGTCAGAAAGATAATCAACAGTTTTGATGATGAAACAAAAAGAAGGTTGTTAGTGATTATTCCTGATAATGCTCAAAAATATATGAAAATCTAAGCGTTGGGATTTTCATCAGGTTTTCTATTGTCTTCATTTGAATAATCAACAATATCACCTTCAGGTGTTAAAACCCCAGCAAATATTTTTTCATGTTTCTTCAAAAGTTTCCTGTGATCCGGCATGGACATGTCTAATCGCATTTCATTCATCACCATGACTCGATATTCCTTCCATTCGGCCCAGCATTTGCTGCAAACTGGATATTTACCTTGAATTGGATCTAATTCCTCAGTTTCAGGAATAGAGTTCTTGCATTTTGTGCACGTGTGACTCATGTAATGAGGGAATCAAGAACTCCTTTTATCTCTTATCGAATAAATTGTAAAATGATAAGACGAATTCTTGTCAAAAAGAAAATCCCCTGATCAATTTTGCTCAAAAATCATAGCGAGTTTTTTGAACGTAAGCAATAATAATTAACACAGGGATATTCACATATGAAGATAAAATGTCCAAAATGCCAGAAGACGGCAGACTTGTCAATGGACTTTTCTTTTGTAAAATGTGATAATTGTGATTTAGATATGAGTTATGGAGAGTATGTGAAATTTGTTGCACATAATGAGAAGACCTATTCAGATATTCTTGGAGATTATGCAGGTAGCACTGAAGGTGAATCGGCAGGTTCCCTAGATGAATGGGACTGAAAGATGGAAGAAATGTCCATCATATTAAAATAATTAGTTTGATGGAGTTTTAAACATAATTGGAATTTTTACTAGAGAATATTCTAAACCTTGTTGGGTTTTTAGTCGGATTATCAATTGGAATTGTTTCAGCCATTGGTTTTAGAAATACAGGAAGTCCAACATTATTCAGATTAGCCATTGCATTTTTCTCAATCAGTATTGGATTTTTTGTAATATGGGCAGGATACATGATAGAAGATTTTGTGATACAATCAGGTAGTGTGGAGAGATGGATACAGACACTGGGCATTGCAATTCAAACGGTTGGTTACTTTTTCATTGCTTTTTCACACAGTATCAAATCACTTTTTCCAAAATCAAAATACTTTAGATCGGTAGGAATGGTTCCGTTATTTTTGGTGTCATCAGTACAAATAGAACACATCTTTAGATCTGTGTCATTTATCTTACTTGCCTACGGAGCTATTGAAACCATCCTATCATATTTTGAAAACAGAAACAAGGGAGCAATTTCTGTGGCAACTGGATTGTCACTTTTAGCTTTGGGGGAATTTGTGGGATGGTATTCATTTGTATTTCCAGAATCAATATTGTACGTCGCATCGATGGTTATCAAAATCGGTGGGTTGATTGCGCTATTCATTCCAGTGAGCAAGGTTCCCCTTACAAAAATTAAATTTGATGATAATTTTGACTAGTTTTTGATTTAGGCTCAAATTTTTCGGATTTTGGGAGTTGTCAAAATCTTTTATCTTTTTGGTATATTGCAAAATAGCATGCCACTATCATAGAAATTCTTCAAAAATAAACCAGATTAAAAATGGCAGAATACCGCACGCACATGAAGATTATTGGAGATATCCTATCAACTACCAGAGATGATCTTCAAGATGAAGATGGTGCAACAGTTACTTACCTAATTAGAAAAGCCAATATTTCACATTCAAGAATTTCACGGATACTCAAAACCCTTGTATCTCAAGGTTTACTCGAAAAAGTAGATTCACAGGGTTCAAACAAATACAAAATAAGTCAGACAGGACGAGAGTTTTTACAAGCATACAAGACATTTAGTGGCTTTGCAACTAATTTTGGTTTGACCATCTAATCCTCTATTTCTTCTGTTTCATCTAGGTCATCATCAAAGTCATCTTCAAATTCTGTATCTTCGTATTCTGATTGTGTGCTTTGCATTTTAGAATAGAGAATTCTGAAGATTAAAAACGTATTCAAAAGAAAATGAATAATTAAACTCCAAGATTAAGAGATTGCATGATGGTAAAGTGCAATAAAGAAGGGATTGAAAACGCAACCAAGATTATCTCAGAGGGGGGAGTGATTATCTTTCCTACAGATACAGTTTATGGTATCGGATGTGATCCATACAATAAAGATTCAGTTGCAAAAATTTACCAAATTAAAAAAAGACCAAAAGAAAAACCTTTTCCAATTTTGGCATATTCTATTGATACCGTGAATCAAATAGCAGAATTTGATGAAGATTCTAAAAAAATCGCTGAGAAATTTTGGCCAGGTCCCTTAACGCTCATACTCAAATTAAAAGATGAAAAATTAAAAGCAGTGCTAGAAGTTCCAGAAAAAATAGCGATTAGAGTTCCAGACAACCAGTGTTTGCTTGACATTTTAAAAAATTCAAAATTTTTGATTGGAACAAGTGCAAATTATTCAGGGGAAGGATCCTTTACCAAATCAAAGGAATGCTCTGAAAAAATAAAAGAATATGATGTTTTTGTGGATGGGGGAGATATCCAAAGTAAGGGAGAGTCAACAATTGCCGAGATAAACGAAGGGCAGTTAGTTATTCATAGGGAAGGGGCGCTAAAAAAAGAGGAGATTACGCGATTTTTTTGAATTTAATAATTACCTGTGCAAGGCACCTTGAACCTGAAGCAAGCGAAGAGATTACAAAAATACTTGAAGATTTTGGCGATTCAGAACCAAAAATCACCATTACTAACATGTCTGGAATCTTGACTGTAAAAACTCAGTTAGAGCCAGTAGAAGTGGTAAAAAAAATCAAAGAAATGATTCTTGATGAGCCTTGGAGTATACGATACTGCCTTCGAATAATTCCAATGCAAAAATTTGTCGATACCGATATTGAGAAAATTGATGAGACAGTATCAGAGATTTCAAACTCAATTACAGAAGATGACACTTATCGAATATCAATTGAAAAGAGAAATTCTCAAATGGTTAGTCAAGAGTTGATAAAAAAAATCGCAGAGAAATTCAAGAACAAAGTATCACTTGAGAATCCAGATAAAATTATACAAATTGAGATTCTCGGAGGAAAAACAGGAGTATCTATCCTTTCAAAAGGCGAGATTTTGAGCCTCGAGAAGACAAAAAGAAGTTTATCCGATTAAGACTGCAGCTTTTTCAATTAAAATATCCTCTAATGGATTTTTAGAATATACTGCATCTATCTGTTTTTTTGAAATTTTGAATTGCTTTTTTAGAAATGAGGAATTATCCTTTTGAAAAAGATCAATAACCAATGGAGAGATTTTTTCATGTAATTTATCCAACGAAGTTTTGTTTCCTATTGCAATTAAAATAAAATTATTTCTTGGTTTAATCCCCACAGAAGATATCGCATCAGATATTTGCGTAGTAGCTGCAAAGCGTAACAAAATATCAGTTTCCAGTTTTTTTGAAAGTAAAACATGTTCTTTGTCTGAATTCACAGATATTGAAAGAATTTTTTTTAGATGATATGGATTTAGTATGTATTTACTTGATATTGCTTGAATTTTTAGTTTTGGAAATTCTAATCGCAGGTTCTCCAAAAAGGAAACATCTGTTTTTTTATCTCCCTTAATTTCAACTACTTGAATTAATTTTTGCCCAGCTTTGGTGATAATTTTCTTGCTTGCACCTCCATGAATCACGGGAATGATGCTTATCACATCATCTTTTTTGATGATGGTCATTTTTCCTTCTCTTGCAGAGGAGTCAGCTCCATTGATTGCAACCAAGATATTATTGACATCAATATTTGGCGTGTCTTTTGGTTTAAGATCTTGTACTAGTTCAAGGAGTTTTTCAAGGGTAATGTTGTCTGCCTCTAAATGTAATTGATCCTTCTCAAAGGATTTTTTGGCGCCTCCTACGAGTTTTACTATTACCATGATTTAGAATGAGATTGTTTAGGAAATTAAATTTTTGAGAATTAATCAGTTTTTTCTTCTGAAGGCTCGCTTGTCTCTCCTGTCTCTGGAGTCTCAGCGCCAATTTCGATAACAGTTTCCTCAGATTCTGTTTCTGGTTGTGCTTCTACTTCGATAATTTCTTCAGTAGTAGCGGCATCCTCCTCCTTGGATGCCTCGATTTGAGATTGTTTGATTTCTTCTTCGCGTTTTTCAGTTTTAATAAATTTAGTAATATAGCCAGCAACTTCGTTTTTCAATCCCTTTGAGCGAATTATTGCTACTTGATCTAGTGATTTTTTATTATCAGTAAAGCTTTCGTTAAATTTGGATTTGTGTTTGTCTAGTACTTCGTATGAAAGACGCTTAATCCTATCCACTCTTCCCATACCAAGTTGGGGTTTTTTATACCTATATTCCCAGAAAATTTGTCGTGTTTTTCTCCAGTAATGAAGTCATTTCATCATATTGTTTGTTTAGAATTTTTGAAGCACAAAAAACCACACTTGGAATAAAACCAATCTGAGCAGACTTCATTTCAAAGCATCTAGAAAATCTAACAGGTCCATCTGTTTCAACCAGGATTTTATTCTCATCAGTTTTTGACAATAGTGTTTGCTTGTCGTTTGCATAAACCATTACCGGTCCATAAGAAACAAAAAAATCCATATCCATTGCTTTTCTTAGCTGCTTCTTGTTACCATCAAACCAGTGAAGTAATGCATTTTTTGTACTGTATGATGTCATAACCTCAAAAACATCATCTAAACTCTTCCTAGAGTGAATCGAAACTGGTTTGTGATGTTTTTCTGCAATTGATAAAAGAGATTCAAAAACTTGTTGTTGATTTTTTTTATCTTCCTCTGTTTGAATATATGTTGGATCCAACCCAATTTCTCCTACTCCTGAGATATCGTCTATGTTATCTTCAATCAAACTCAGCATTTCATCTAAATTGTCATTTGCACACTCGGGATGAATTCCAATAAATGGTAAAATCAAGTCACTTTCCTTTGCAATCTCCAAAGTTCTTCTAGAATTAGAACAATCCATAGAGACGCAGCACGCCTTTATTTTCATGTGCTCCATTCCAGTAAGAATAGAACTCAGATCATCATCATATGTTGGATCTGATAAATGAATATGAGAATCAAACAACCAGGTCATTAATTGGTAATTTGAAAATAGTCTGTATAAATCGATTTCTTGGTGATATTTTTTCACTCGTTATCTTTTATCACCAAAGATAAAGAATCACAGTAATGAAGTCCTCAGAATTAGGTTTATCTGCAATGTATAGAATTTTAAAAAAATCTGGAGCAGAAAGAGTTAGTGACGAGTCTGCAGATGAATTAAGAAGAATTCTAGAGGAATTAGCAGAAGATATCGCAAAAAGTGCAGTAGATATGGCTTCTCATGCGGGAAGAAAGACAGTCAAAGCAGAAGACGTCAAACTTGCTTCAAAACCTTTCATCAAATAATAATCTAAAGAGTTTAATTGTTGATTTTGTGTTTTTCAAAACGGTACTCTGGCAGAACGGTTATGCGTGGGCCTGCAAAGCCTATACAAGGGGGTTCGACTCCCTCGGGTACCTTTCTTATTCAACTAGGACTTTGCCTGCCATCCATGGATGGAGGGTACAAAAGTAATCAAAATCGCCTTTTTCATCAAATGTTACTGCGTATTGTTCTTCAGGATCCAAATGTCCGCTGTCAAACAAATCAGTTTGGTTTCCGTATAACCCGGAGGTTACACTGTGAAATGCCACGTCTTCATTTAGCCAAACAACTTGTTCTCCTTGTTTTATTGTGATAACTGAGGGAATATAGCATGAATCAGTCTTTTCACATCCTGGACGAGAAACCTTGTTAGGCATTATAACATCGATCTCCGATGTAATTTCAGATTTTTCAATTTTAGTTTCTGGATTATCAGTTTCTTTAGTATCAGTTTCTGTAGTATCAGCTTGCAATCCTATGGATGCTAGAATCACAGCTATTACGCCAATAATTCCAAGATAGATCACTTTTTTTCTCAAATCACATCACAGGCAGAACCAAGTTATAATGTAATTACCTAATTCTCTAAATATATAGCATATTAGAAAATATGTTTGGCACAAAACGAGAGCGGTCTGTTAGAGTATATTCCAGGTTCACAAGCACTATTAATTGAAAAGAAATCTACACCTCCCCTAGAAGGGTTTTCTGAGAACATTAAAGATAACATTCGTGAAAATGCAGAGAACTCTAAAAGCGAAGTTGAAAAAGGGAATAATTTTTTGCAGTGGGTATTAACACGTGTTTTTGAGGCAACAGAAGATGATGCAGCTGATGCAATAGTTGATGGTGCAAATGATTTAGGAATTGATGCATATCTTCCAGTTGATTTTTCAGATAACACTATACGTCTATTTCAATCAAAATACGGAACATCCCATTCTTTGGAGGCCATTGCAAAGTTCAAAGAGGATTCCAAACGTCTTTTGGCAAAAGACGTTACAAAAATGAGGCCAGAGCTTGCTCAGCTTGTGACCAAGATTAAAGAAAAAAATTTGAAAGTAAAGTGCTGTTATGTAACTGACCAAAAGGTAGAGTATGAAGATGAAATCGTCGAGGTTTTAGACATTGATACGATCATTCAGAGATTATGGGATAGAATCAAAAAACCTGCGGCAGGAAAAAAATCCTCAATTAAACTAGAAAGAATGCTTCGTCACGATAACACTATTCTTGGAATTTTGAAACTACGCGAGCTTACAGAGTTTGTAAACAAAAACAGAGACTATGTGTTTGAGTCAAACATCAGACAGTGGATGCAGTTTAAGACGACAGTAAACAAGGGTCTGCGAGATACTTTACAAACCAATCCTGGGAAATTTTTCTATTACAATAACGGAATTACAATAGTTGTTAGTGACTTTGAAGAGTTGGGTGACAATATGATAAAACTCCATGCACCGCAAATAGTAAACGGTGCACAGACATCAAACTCTATTTTGGATCATTCCAAGAGAACCAAAAACATGAATGGTTCAATGACTGTAACAATAATCAAAGCAGATGATGAACAAGAACAAAATAACATTACAAAATATAGAAACTCACAAAACTCTGTAAGAGGAAAAGACCTCGTATCATTGATGGATTTTCACAAATCTATCAAGTCTCAGCTAAAAAATTGTGGTTACTTTTATGAGATACAAGCAGGATCCTTTGATACTAAAACAAAATCCAACCAGTGTCAATACGAGGGAGACTCTACATACAACAAATACTTGCCAGACAATCACAAAAAGGTAATCGTTGCAAAAGATGCAATCCAAGTTTTAGTTGCAGGAATAGAGCAAAGACCAACTGAAGCTTATAGTTCTCCTGCGCAGTTTCTTCCAAGGGGAAGTAAATACGACGATGTCTTCAATGATAATCTAAAAGATGACTACAAGGTTTTGCTATATCCTTACTTGGTAAAAGAATATGCAAAAAAAGTTTTGATGTATGGAAAAAAAGGTGGACATAAAACAAAAAGATACGCGACTTTGTTTTATGTTGCAGTATACTTTAGAATAATGCACAAAAAAATTCTTGAAACCAAAGGTGATTTTAAAAAAGATGTCATTAAACTGGAGCCAATATTTCGCAGCTTTAAACTAAATTCAAAAATTCTCAAGATTACAGACATTGTAGTCACAAAGTTTCTAGAAGACACGATTGTCGATGACGAGATAGAGCTTGCAAACACCAAGCACAATTTCTTCTCTCAGCACGTGTGGAATGATACAATGCTGCGGGTTTTGGATAAAAAAATCAAGCAAGAAGAGGAAGAAATTATCTCACTGAAAAAACTCGTAGAGAATTTATTTTAAAGGCAGTAGCCCAACCAAGTAAAAAACTTGCAGGAGGTTTACATTGGCCAGACTGACTACCTAAATTTCGTAGAAACAGGTGATATTTAACATAATTTTTTGATAATGCTACAAACCCAGAATGTTTTTTATATCGATTAAAAAGAGCAAGGATACTTTGGCATCCAAACAAAAGTGTACAATCTGCAATGAAGAGGTAGAAATGTACTTTGTCCCAATGAAAGAATGGAAACTAGACGGAATATTATGTGGAGATTGCTATTCAAAACAACTTTCTGACTTTTATCCTGGGGATCATGTCAGAGTTAACGAAGAATAATTTTATTTTTGTTTTGAAAACTTGTTGACATTCATGCAATTCCATGCAAGAGCATCATCTTTTACATTATTCTCATCTAAGAATTCAATGTTAGTTACAGTTTTTTTCTTTTTTAGAAGATTGACCTGAAAACTGTTGAATTTTTTACATTTACAAATCTCATAAAGACAAGCATCATTGTCATTTTTGTCGTGATCATCAGCTGTATGTCCACAATTACATACTGCATCTTTTTTTACATCCTTTAGGACTTTTTCAGAATAAATTCCCAGTCTCAGATATGCTTCTCCTTCATGACCTTTTTTGAATCTCTCATAGTTTTCAGATTTTGGCAATACTTTGAAAAATGATAGATTGTCTTGTGGATGCTGAGAATCTGCACCCATGATAAACCAGTAATCATCCCCAATCTCGACGAACCTAATTTTTATTGAATGATCAAGCCACCACCTAATAGAGTCATGCCAAAGATTCGTTGCTTGTTTCCTGTTAGAAAATAAAGGAACAACATTCATTCTAAGATCATAATACCTGTAGGCTACACCAACAAACTCATCAAACCAGGGAACAGGTGATTGAGAAGACATTATCACAAAACCATGGCTAGAGCATATTTATCTGATCTGTAATATCAAAATTATCGGTAATACCCTTATATCTCAGGTGTACAATAACTCCTACATGGTTTCGTATAGAACTAGCATGCAGATTGTAGGAGATCTTTTGACTGCTACTGAACAGTCTGGTCAAGAAGGCATCAAGACTACAACCTTGCTTACAAAGGCTAATCTATCACACTCCAGACTATCAAAATTCTTGTCCAATTTGACCGGAGCAGGTCTAATTAACAAAATCGAATTTGATGGAAAAAATACATTTGTGATTACTCCAAAAGGCAGACAATATTTGGAATCTTATGTAAAATTTGCAAATGTTGCAGAATCTTTCGGATTAGAACTTTAGATTCTATTTTTTGCCTCTTCTTTTAGCGTTGGCTGCTCGTCTTTCTTGTCGTTCTTTGTAGGAGCTATAAACAATAATTATGAAGATTCCTGCAATAGAGCCGTAAAACAGAATCAGTAGAGGGGGGTCTCGCAAATCCCCTGTAGTTGGCTCAAAAAACGAAATCGGCAGGCTGACTATGAGAAAGATCATAATCACCATAAGATACTTGTCCACAATTATTTTGATTTACAAAACCATATATCTTTTTGATGGGGCAAATCATTTACTGAAATTATGATCAAAGCTCTTGAAATTATTGGATTTGCCCTTATTGGTGGGACAGTCTATTCGTATTTGGGAATGATTGGGCATGAGGCAAGATGGCCAGTCTTCTTTGGATGTGCTGCAGGAGCTCTTGCAATTATCGTTTATAGAAAAAAGATCAGAGAAAAACAAAATCCACAATAGTTTGATTGCTGATCAAGTTTAGTTTTTTAGATAAGATGTATCAACAATTTATCAACCGACAGATCTATAAAGGACTATTCGAGGGTATAGTAAGAGAAGCATGTCAGACAAACAACAACAATGGTGGAAAGGCTTAGGAGAAGAGCTTGAAACTGATATTGAAACTCTAGTTGATTCTCAATCCTAAAATTTTAAAAAAAATTATTAATTCATAATATTTTAAAAAAGCCTCGAACGGGATCTGAACCCGCGACCTAACGCTTACGAGGCGTTCGCTCTACCAGGCTGAGCTATCGAGGCACTTTGG
>JACEMX010000119.1 GCA_013867335.1 Candidatus Nitrosomaritimum aestuariumsis | reverse complement strand
AAAGAAAAAAGTAAAAAAGAAAGTAAAACCAGTTCAAGTAAAAGAAGAAGTTGTAAAAACAGAAACTGAAATTTTGATGGATAAATCCATCAATTTTATTAATGAAGAAAAGAAAAAAGAAACACCAAAATTAAATGAAAACAGAGACTCTGATATAAGACATCTTAAAGACCTTGTATATAAATTGGTTAGAGATGTCTCTGCTCAGGGTGGTGGTGGTGAAGTAAATTTGGCATTTATGGAAATGCCTTTAACTTCAGTAACATCATCATCGTATACTGTAACTCTAAATGATTATTATATTGGTGTAAATTATGCTGGTGCTGTAACAATAACTCTTCCAAAAGCAGACAGAGAAGGTAAAGTTTTCATTGTAAAAGATGAACTCGGTGAGGCATCTAGAGGCACTAATAGATATATTACAATCCTCCCATCAGGTTCTGATTTGATAGATGGTAGAGATAGGGCAATTCTTGCCTTTGATTATGGTAGTTTAACATTTGTTTGGAAAGGTAATTCCTGGAGAGTAGTTTAATGTCTCATTTGTATAAACCATGTCAAGATTCTTATGATGCATTTGGTAGATTACGAGTATCAAATCCTCTTACACTTTTTGATTCTTCTCACAGATATAGAGACAATAACCTTTGGACATCGCTGGTTGTTGGATCTGGTTCTACTGTTGGGTTTGTAACTACTCAAGGTCTTGTTGACTTAACAGTAGGCATTGGTAGCACTGCGTCTGTTCAAAGAGAAACTACAAAAGTTTTTTCCTATCAGCCTGGAAAGTCATTGTTGGTGATGAATACTTTTGTTATGAATACACCAAAAACAAATCTTAGGCAACGTGTTGGTTATTTTGGTGTTGATAATGGAATATATTTTGAAGTAGATGGTAATACTTTTAGTTTCGTAGAACGAAGTATAGTTAGTGGAATAGTTTCTGAAACAAGAATACCCCAATCTAGTTGGGACCACGATAAGTTAGATGGAACTGGTCCTTCTGGGTATAATTTGGATGTGACTAAAGGACAAATTTTATGGACTGATATTGAGTGGTT
>JACEMX010000015.1 GCA_013867335.1 Candidatus Nitrosomaritimum aestuariumsis | reverse complement strand
TTTGTTTCTAGTTTTGTTGATAGTTGTGTTAGTTTAGCTTCTAATTCTGCAATCTTGTCTTCAAGATCTTTTTTAGTTTGCTTTTTAGCAGCGGCCATTTAATTTGGGTGAAGTTCCGGGGTTTATTTACATTTGGGTAATTCCCATGGCTAAACCTGATCAAGTTTTATATGCACTAAGAGACTTAGTGAAGTATTGGACGACTTTGAAAAGGAGTATCCCGGATTTGATTGGAAGAATACACCAGCCTACAAACATCCAGGTGGAAAAGATTGCCCATGTCCAAAACACGAGTACATCAGAGAGCAGATCAATTACACAAAGCAGGTTAATGAATCAGGAAACGAGCCCTCTAAAGTTACTCTAAAGTTTTGCCCCGATCATTACAAAGTCTACATGCAAGAAGTAATCCCAGCGATGCCTTTGAAATACAAAATCCTCACAAAGATTGCATTAAAACTTGGAGCAATCAAAATTGAACAGTTAAAGTATATGGAATCAGAATTATGTTTTTATTGTAAGTTTGGCTCTGGTGGCCACGAAAAGAAAAACGAACTGCCTCCAGTTCCATAGAATTTCTTATTCAGGACTCAGTAAAATTTTGGGTTTGTTAGGAGTGTCATGATGACATCGATTTCCGCATAAAGGACATCGTTTTCTATCAAGGAAAATACATTGGCAGATATGAGAATCAAGATATGCTTTTGCAGGTTTGTTTGGCTCACCAGTTCCATTACAAAAAGGACATTCAGATCCTAGTAATTCGATTGTTCCGTTCCCTTTACAAACAGCACATCTGTCTTCACTCAATGTAGCATCCTTGAATGACGAGGATTAAAAGACCTTGGTTGAAATTATTTCTAAAAAATGGTCTTTTAACCAAATCTAGTTAAGCTTATACTTGTTCTCACTTGAGAAAAAATGTGACAATTGAAGATACACATGATTTCATAAGAGAATTAGAAAAAAATGGTGAGCTAAAAAGAGTTAAGACAGAAGTAGATTCGGAATTAGAAGCTGCCGAAATCATGAGAAGGCAGATGTATTCAAATGGTCCAGCTATATTGTTTGAAAATATCAAAGGTTATGAAATGCCAATACTAGCAAATGCATTTGGTTCGATGAAAAGACTAGAGATTGGTTTAGAGATGACAGACTTTACCGAGATTGGACAGAGAATCGTAGACATGACAAAGATGGATATTCCATCAGGCATTCTAAATAAAATAAAAAAACTGCCAGAACTTTCCAAAATGACAGAATCTTTTCCTAAACTTGAAAGTAGTGGCCCAGTTACAGAAGTTACTTCAAATTCTGCATCATTTGATGATTTACCAATTTTAAAATCATGGCCAGAGGATGCAGGTAAATTTATCACGTTAGGATTAGTTGCAACAAATCACCCTGAAACAAGAGTAAGAAATCTAGGAGTATACAGAATGCAAATTGTGGATAGTACTCACGCCTTAATGCATTGGCAAAAACACAAGAGAGGTGCACATCATTCAGATATTTCAAAAAACAAGGGAGAAAAAATTCCAACTGCAATAATCATAGGAGGAGATCCTGCTACTGTTTTTTCATCAATCGCACCCGTTCCTGAAGGGCTTGACAAGTACTTGTTTGCAGGAATTACCAGAAAGAAAGGAATCAAGATGGTAAAATGTAAAACAATTGATTTGGAAGTTCCTGCAAATGCAGAAATTGTTTTGGAAGGATATGTCGATCCATCAGACATCAGAGATGAAGGACCTTTTGGAGATCACACAGGATATTACACACCAGTTGAACCCTATCCAACATTTACACTAACTGGAGTTATGAGAAGAAAAGATCCAATTTATGTAACAACTGTAGTAGGAAAGCCAATCCTTGAGGATGCATATATTGGAAAAGTCATCGAGCGATCGTTTTTGCCATTGATACGTATGTTTCATCCAGAGGTAGTTGATTTTTCAATGCCTGCAGCTGGGTGGTTCCAAGGTTTTGCAATAATATCCATCAAAAAGCGATATCCAGGTCAAGCAAAAAAAGTAATGATGGGACTCTGGGGTATGGGGCAGTTGTCACTAACCAAAATGTTTGTTGTGGTAGACGATGACATTAACGTCCATGACATGAATGATGTACTTTGGGCAATTACCACAAGAGCAGATGCTGCAAGAGATACGACTATCATCAATAACACACCTACAGATACGCTTGATCCTGCATCTCCACTTGTAAATCTAGGATCAAAGATGGGAATTGACGCAACGCAAAAAACTAGAGAAGAAGGATATGAAAGAGAAATCCAGAAGCAAGTAGAGGTAGACGAGAAAACAAAAAATCTTGTAGATTCTAAATGGTCCAGTTACGGGTTAGAGTAAAGATATCGGGTTATAGAAATTATCTCTCTCTTCTACATCATAACCAATTTGATGAATTGCATCAACAATTATTTTTCCTGTGAGTTCAGTGGAGCGAGCACCAGTACATGAGACGACTTCCTCGCCAATTAGAGTACCACCAAAATCATCGGCACCATATTGTAAAGCCAATTGTGCCATTCCAACACCATTTGTAAGCCATGAAGATTGGATGTGGGGGATTAACCCATCAAATACAAGTCTAGAGATTGCAATCATTTTTAGCAACTGGATTCCACCAGAACCATGCTCTACTATTCCTTCTTGTTGCATTAGAGTATTATTTGGTTCAAAGTTCCACGGAATAAATGCCATAAACCCCTTAGTTTTTTCTTGTAATTTTAGAATTTTGTAAAAGTGATCAACGATATCGTGGTTATTTTCAACATGACCATACATCATTGTTGCAGAGCCAGGAATCCCTAAAGAGTGAGCTTCATCCATAATTCTAATCCAATCAGCACTTGAAATTTTCTTTGGACTGATGACGTCTTTTACAGAATCTACTAAAATTTCTGCACCTGCACCGGGAATAGATTGAAGACCAGAATCTTTTAGTCGAGATAAAATTTCTTTTGTAGAAGATTTTTCCACTCTTGCAATCATGTCAATCTCAGATGTTGAAAGAGCATGTACTCCAACCATTGGGAATTTTTCTCTAATCATTTTAAATGCGTCTTCATAGTATTCAATTTTCAAATTTGGATTGTGTCCGCCTTGAATGAGAACCTGTCTAATCTTGAACATATCCCATGCAGATTTTACACGTGCTTCAATTTGTTCAAGAGTTAATGTGTAGGAATCATCCGCACCAGGGGATCTGTAAAATGCGCAGAATTTGCAATCAGTGATGCAGACATTAGTATAATTCAAAATAATGTTATTTACAAAGGAAGCTTTTTTTCCAAATTGTTTTTGTGTCAGATGACCAGAAACAAGACCCATCAAATACACGTCATCTGATTCTAAAAGCCTTAGACACTCTTCTGGTCCTGGCCTAATTCCGTTTAGAGAATTTTCTAGAATATCACCAATGCTGCTTTGATAAAGTTGTTCTGTTGTTTGACTCAATTAACTTGTCCACCCTACTCTTCGATTTCTATTTAATCCTATATAGAAAAACTAGATGAAAATTACTCAACCATCTGACTGATTTATGCGCGAAAAATAAAGAGTGAGTTTTCATATGTTCACGTTATTTTTAAGTAGGGCACAAAAAACAGATTCATCCATGGTATCAGGACACCAAATTAGACTTAATCGAATTATGAGAAAAGGAAAGATGCTTTGCATTCCTATGGACCACGGTATTTCAAATGGACCTATTGAGGGTCTTGAAGATCCCGTATCAACTATTTTCAAATGCGAAGGACATGGTCTTTCCAGCATTATCATTAACAAAGGAATTATCAAAGCACTTCCAAGACCAACAAAATTAGGAATATTAGTTCATTTTTCTAGCAGTACCTCTCTATCAATGTCACCTAACCGTAAAATGCTCACGGGGTCAGTAGAAGAAGCAGTACGTCTAGGAGCAGACGGAGTGTCATTGCACATCAATATTGGTGGTAAAGAAGAGCCCGAAATGCTAGAGCAGCTTGGAATGACTGCTGAGCAATGTCACAAATGGGACATGCCACTTTTGGCAATGATGTATCCCAGAGGAGAGAATGTAAAAGATCCACATGATCCTGAAATTGTAGGCCATGTTGCAAGAATTGGTGCAGAGTGTGGAGCAGACATTGTTAAAACAGTATACACTGGAGATATTGATTCGTTTTCTAAAATTGTAAAAAGCACACCTGTTCCGATTGTAATTGCAGGTGGACCTAAGGCAAAAACAGATTTAGATATTTTACAAATGACAGAAGATGCAATTACTGCAGGTGCAAAAGGAGTAACATATGGAAGAAATATTTTTGCGCATAAAACCCCAGAAAAAATGGTTGAAGCTTTAGCAGCTATTATTTTCAGAAAAGAATCCGCAAAGGAAGCCATGAAGAAAATTGAGTAAATCACGTGAACTAATCATATCCCCAAAAGTATCTCAGGGGCAATTACCAAAATTCCTCCAGCAATTAAAAGAAGAAGGAATCAACATGACTTATCTAGACCCAAAAAAGATAGGAAAAACAAAGATAAATCTCGAAACGATTTTTCCATCTCCCAATGCAAAGCATGTTGTGATTGAAAAAGAGGCCATCAAAAAACAGAAGGGTAAAAAAATTGGAAAGAAATTTGAAATACTTTCTAACGAGGATATTGAAAATGTACTAACTATTGCAAAAAAAGGTCTTGATTTTGTTATAGTAGAGGTAAAAGATTGGAAGATTATTCCACTTGAGAATATTATTGCAAAACTGCATAAAATTCATACCAAAATTTACGCAATTGCAAGGACACCTGAAGAAGTAAGAAAGATGTTTTCGATTTTAGAAGTTGGAGTAGACGGAGTAATTTTCAGCACGTCTTCCATCGGAGAGGTTCGAGAAGTAATGATTTATCTTGGAAGTAAGAGTTTTGATTTGAAAAAGGGAAAGATAATCGAGATAAAGGAGGTAGGAGATGGAGAACGTGTTTGTGTCGATACAGCCTCAATGCTTCACAAAGGAGAAGGAATGCTTATTGGAAGTAGGTCAAACTTTTTGTTTTTGGTTCACAACGAGTCAGTAGGATCATCTTTTACATCACCTAGACCTTTCAGAGTGAATGCAGGTGCAGTTCATTGTTACACTTTATCCCCTGATGGAACAACTAGTTATCTCTCAGAGGTAGAAACAGGTTCTGAAGTTTTAATCATAAATTCAAAAGGAAAAGCGCGAAGAGCAACTGTAGGTCGCTCTAAAATTGAAAGAAGACCAATGTTAATGATCAAAGCCTCAGTAGACGGAGAGGTTGGAGGAATTATTGCGCAAGATGCCGAAACAATTCGTTTTGTAAAACCTACTGGAGAACTGGTGTCAGTAACACATCTGAAAAAAGGAGACACAGTGATGGTATATTCAAAGGCAGCAACAGGCAGACATTTTGGTATGGAAGTCTCCGATGAATATATTTTAGAAAAATAATTGAGATGAAATACAAAACTTGTGTTTCTATTGCAGAAACCAATCCAAAAAAATTAAAACAAACTCTCAAAATAGGTTTAAAAAAATCAGATTTTGTAGAATTACGATTTGACTTTCTAAAGCCCGAACAGATACCTTTTGTTCTTCAAGATATCAAAAAAGATCTAAAGAGAATTGTTTGTACATTACGTCCTAAAACAGAAGGTGGAAAATTTGAAGGAAATGAAAAAGAAAGAATATCGATTTTAAAATTAATCGCAGAGTACAATCCATTTTTACTTGATGTTGAATTTAGCACAGTAAAGAAAAACAAAGAATTAGCAAAATATCTAAAATCAACAAAAACAAATCTACTCATTTCTGAGCACGATTTCAAAAAAACACCAAAACTCTCAGAATTAAAGTCAAAAATCAATCAAATGAGCAAATTTTCATCCAATATCAAAATAGTTACAAACGCAAAATCTACAGATGATTCAACTAGAGTTTTAGAATTGTACAGTAAAACAGATAAAATCAGTTTGATTGCTTTTGCAATGGGAGATCATGGGCGTATTTCGAGAATTTTGAGCCTATATTTGGGAAGCCCCTACACCTATGTCTCTCTTGGAAAGCCAGTAGCACCAGGGCAATTTAGCGTGGATGAAATTAAGAAAATTATCCAATTAAAAAAATAATCGCCATCAAGATTTTATCTTAAGGGATGTTTCAAAACTGCAAAAATTCGAGAGTTTAAATCATTCATGTGAATCAAAAGAAAATATGTCAAAAACATTTGCAGTTATTGGAGACCCTATAGACCACTCTTTATCTCCAAATATTCATAGTGCTGCATTTAGAGAATTAAATTTAGAATGCTCCTACATTGCATACAGAATTCCAAAGGGGGAATTAAAAGACGGAGTAGAAGCATTAAAAAAAATAAAAATCAGCGGATTTAATGTCACAATTCCTCACAAAGTAGAGATGATGAAATATCTAGATAGAATTGACGAATCATGCAGCCTAATTGGCGCAGTAAACACAGTAGAAAACAATGACGGAGTTTTAAAAGGATACAATACGGATATGGATGGATTTTTAGATCCATTTAAAAAAAAGAATTTAGGAATTGAGAATTCCAGTGTTCTTTTACTTGGTGCAGGTGGAGCTGCCAGAGCAATTGTAGCAGGGTTTGCAAAAGAAAAGGCACAGCACATCACCATAGCTAACAGAACTTTAGAGAATGCAAATAACCTAGCACAGTTTGCAAATAAAATAGGACTTGATGCAGACACTATCGAATTGGATAAAGTAGGACATAATTTACAGGATTACAACATAATTGTAAATGCAACATCAATAGGATTGAAAAATGAATCTAGTCCAATTTCACTAGAATCAATAAAACCCAAAACCATAGTTTATGATATTGTTTACATGCCAATGAACACAGATTTTCTAAAAAAAGCAAAAGAAAAAGGAGCCACGATAATTTACGGATATGAGATGCTTTTAGGGCAGGCCATTAGAGCCTTTGAGATATGGCATGGTACAGAAGCACCTTATAATGCCATGAAAAAAGCCCTCTTAGGAGGAGTATGATGGCAAAAGCAGGAGCCACAGTTCATGGCGCAGTATCCCTTGTTAATGCAATAGCAAACAAAAAGGGAGCAACCTTGGGAATTTCCCTCACTGTGGAGGCAATAGTAGAAACTAGTCCAGGCAAAGGAATTACAATTCAATCAAAAAATAAGACTCTAAGTTCAAGACTCATCAATAAAACAATTGAAAAAATTGTTTCAAAAAAAGATTTGGAGCAAAATAGAATTGCAATAAATTTGGAATCAGAGATACCTACGGGTTACGGACTAAAAAGCTCTAGTGCAATATCTTCTGCAGTGGCGTTAGCATGTGCAAAAATATTCAAACCAAACATGACAGACCAACAAATTCTACTTGCCGGGGTAGACGCATCAATAGAATCCAAAGTAAGTATAACAGGAGCATATGATGATGCATGTTCTTGTTATTATGGAGGATTTAATGTAACAGATAATGCTAAGAAAAGAAGAATCCAGTCTCAAAAAATTCCAAATAACTTAGTAGCTGTTATCTTTATTCCAAAAAACAGAAAGAGAGGAAACGTGAAAAACCTAAAAACACTTTCTTCAGTGTTTGAAAATGCGTGGAAGTTGGCAAAAAATTCTAACTATTGGGAAGCAATGATAATTAACGGATTAGCAACATCAACTATTCTAAATTCAGATCCAAAAATCATAACAGATCTTTTAGAAAAAGGTGCCATTGCAGCATCAGTTTCTGGAAATGGGCCAGCCATTGCAGCAATTGTGAAAAAAGGAAACGAATCAGAAATCAAAAAAGTTTTTTCAAATTTAGAAGGAAGCATAATTATCTCCAAAGTAAATAACAAAAAAGCTGAAGCTTATGAGTTGTAGGATAGAAAAATCAAAACTTTCTGGAAGTTTAGTTTGTCCTCCAAACAAAAGTTACACTCATAGAGCAATTTTTCTTGCATCCCTTGCAGGAAATAATAGTAAAGTTGAGAATGTTCTATTTTCAGCAGATACAAATGCAACAATTGATGCCTGTAAAAATTTTGGCGCGCAATTAGAGAGAGAAAATTCTTCAATAATTGTCAAAAAACCAATAGGAGAAGGCACATTTGTGCCTAAAATCAATGCTGAAAATTCTGGAACAACAATCAGGATTGCATCAGGAATCGCAAGTTTATTTTCCAATCAAACAACTCTAACAGGAGACTCTAGTCTGCAGACCAGACCCATGCAGCCTTTGTTGGATGCCTTAGAAAGCATAGGTGCAAAGTGTTCATCAACAGACGGAAAACCTCCAATCCAAATTACTGGAAAAATTTTGGGAGGGGATGTAACAATACCAGGTAGTTTTTCAAGTCAATTTGTTTCTGCATTGTTAATCAGTGCACCACTAACTGAAAGAGGAGTTAACCTGGCCATAGAAGGCAATCTAGTTTCAAAACCATACCTTGATGCAACCCTTGCAACAATGAGAAAATTTGGAGTCAGTGTTCAAACTCTAATCCCATACAAACGGTACAACATACCTCCTCAAATTTACAAACCAGCTACTTTTACTGTCCCAATTGATTTTTCGAGTCTTGCATTATTATTAGCGGCAGCAACACTATGCGGGGAAAAATTTGAGATACAAGGAAACATTGGTAACTTACCTCAGGGAGATGAAGTGTTCATAGATATTTTAGAGCAGCTAGGAATTAAAGTAATGATTCAAGATAACAAAATAACAATTGAATCACCTGAAAAATTAGCAGGCGGTAGATTTGATCTTAGTAATTCTCCAGACTTGCTTCCACCTTTGGCAATTCTATCTTTGAAATCATCTGAACCAATTGAAATTGTTAACGTAAAGCATGCAAGATTAAAAGAAACAGATAGAATCGCAATAGTGGCAAGAGAATTACAAAAAATGGGAATTGATATAGAAGAAAAAGAAGACGGATTGATTTTGTCAGCATCAGATAAACTCACGGGGGCATCTTTGAATTCAGAAAACGATCATAGATTATTCATGGCGTTTTGTATTGCAGGGATGTATGTAGGAGATTGTACTGTTTCAGATCCAGAATCAGTTGCAGTATCATATCCTAAATTTATTGAGGAAATGCAAAGTATAGGTGCAAAAATTTCTGTTCAATAGTTTTGAAATAAAAAAATGTTCTAAAAAGGTCAAACGGCGCGACCCTGTATAGAGTGAAAAGCTTTCTCCTCACCCAGTACGCCTTTGCGTAAATAACATGTATTTTTCGCAGGGCCGCGCAAATTAGTTAATAGAATTTGCGCTTTTCATTGTTATTCTTATACGTTATAATGATATTTAAGAATTATTTGAAATATTTTGAAAAAACAACATTATTTGATGTAATATTTAGTCATACCTAAAAAATATTTTCAAGATCACAAAGAGATCAATGCAATTTTTTTACAATTTCCAAATGAGGAATTATAAGCACGACCATACAATCATAGAATATTGTCAGGAAATTCAATTGGACAGAGACTTGTTCTTACTAGTTTTGGAGAAAGTCATGGAAAATCAATTGGTGCTGTATTAGATGGATGTCCAGCCGGATTGGAAATTGATGAAAAAGAAATTCAAAAAATGTTAGATTATAGAAAACCAGGAACATCCCTTATCACCACTCAGAGAAAAGAAGGGGACAAGGTAGAAATTATTTCAGGAGTATTCAGAGGATTTACAACAGGAGCTCCAATCACCATGGTGATTTGGAATAGTGATCAAAAATCAAAAGATTATGAAAATTTAAAGACGAAACTTCGTCCAGGACATTCAGATTATCCAGCAATGGTAAAGTACAATCATTTTAATGACTATCGAGGGGGAGGAAGATTTTCAGGAAGACTTACTGCTACACATGTCATGGGCGGTGCCATTGCAAGGAAATTACTCAAAGTAACATTAGGAATTGAAACAAATTCATACACAACACAAATCGGCAAGATCAAAATGAAAAAAGATTTTGACTCTAAGATGAAAAAATCAATTTACAAAAATGATGTTAGATGTCCAGATCCAAATACAGCAAAAAAAATGAAAGAATCCATCTTGAGTGCTAGAAAGAAAGGAGACTCACTAGGAGGCATAATCGAATCCATAACAACAAATGTTCCTGTAGGATTAGGTGAACCAATTTTTAGTTCTTTAGAATCAGATTTGAGTAAAGCTATTTTTTCAATACCATCTGTAAAAGGTATTGAATTCGGTTCAGGGTTTGATGGTTCTGAATTATTTGGTTCTGAAAATAATGATCTATACACATTGAGAAAAGGAAAAATCGTAACAAAGACAAACAACTCTGGAGGAATACTTGGTGGAATATCAAACGGAATGCCAATTACTATGAGAGTGGCATTTAAACCAGCCTCATCAATTGCTAAAAAACAAAGCACAGTAGATATCAAAGCAAAAAAGAGTGCAATTTTACAAGTTCAGGGCAGACACGACCCTTGTGTTGTTCCAAGAGCACCACCAGTAGTAGATTCACTTGTTGCATTGACAATAGCAGATCATGCGTTATTAGCAGGTCAAATCAAGCCTGTATTGTAAAAAATGGCCGAAATTAACGAACTTCGTAGTAAAATGGACGAGATTACTATTGACATGATAAAGATGTTAAAGGCAAGAACAGACATTGCAAAAGAGATTGGAGAAATTAAAAAAAATATTGGAAAAGGTATAACAGATGAATCAAGAGAAGACAATCTAAGAACCAAAATCATATCTTTGTGTAATGAATTGGATTTTGATGAAACTATTGCTACAAAATTTTTAAATTTTCTTTTAAACGAATCAATCAAGGTTCAATCAAATAACAAGCAGACACATCTATCCATTTTTCTTAAGGCAAAATCGATGGAACAAGAGGGTAAAAAAATTATCCATATGGAAGTCGGAGAACCAGATTTTTTACCTCCAACAATCACCAAACAAGCACTTGGGGAAGCATACGATAAAGGATTTTTAAAGTATGGTCAAGCAAAAGGAATTCCACAATTTCGTGAGGCACTATCACAACATGTTTCAAAAATTTTCAAAGCAAAAGTAACTCAGGACAACATTATGGTTACACCAGGTGCAAGATTTGGGATTTTTACTGCCATTAACACACTTCTCAATCCAGGGGACGAATTGATTGTTATCGAACCGGCTTGGCCAGCATACAAAGATTGTGCATTACATGCAGGAGTCAAGGTAAGAACAATCAATACAACTTTTGAAGATAAATGGGAGCCATCAATTCAACAAATAGAACAAACCATAAACCCCAACACCAAAATGATTGCTTTGAATTATCCAAACAATCCAACCGGTAAAATACTCCCTGAAAAATTGCAGGATGAAATTGTAAATTTGGCAATTAAAAATAACCTATTCATCCTAAGCGATGAAATTTATTCTCAATATTCATTTGTAAATTGGAAGAGCATACTAGATTACAATTATGACAAAACCATTGTTACGCAATCCTTTTCAAAATCACATGCAATGACCGGTTTTAGAATAGGATATGTCATTGCAAACCCCCAGATCATCGATAAAATGTCAAAATTTGAGGCCCTGTGTCTCACTAATGTTTCAGAGCCTATTCAATATGCAGCCATGAAAGCTTTGGAAGCAGATACTTTGGATAATACTAATACAATACAGCGAAGACTGGAAGTATTGATTAAAAAAGCGAATGAAATGAATCTGGATTTCATAGTACCAGATGGGGCAATGTACCTTTTTGCCAGAGTAAATCAAGAGGGATTTGACGGAGTAAAATTTGCCACTGCTCTATTAGACCAAGGATTAGCAGTAGCACCTGGAGAAGGTTTTGGAGATTACAAAAAATTTATCAGATTATCCGCATGTCAGGAAGAAAGAGTCCTCTCAGACGGAATGAATATACTAAGCGGATTTTTAAGAGATAAACAATGAAGAAATCCATTACTGTTGTTGGTGCAGGAGGTCAGATGGGCCAATGGTTTTCCAAATATTTTCTTAGTAAAGGATTTGAAGTAACCGGATATGATGAAGAAAATAAAATTAAAGGCAAAGACATTATTCAATCAGAATCATTAGTGGGTGCAATTCTTAAAGCAGACTATGTGATTCTATGTACACCAACGAGAAGAACCCCTGAAATTATCAGACTGATTGCAAAAGAAATGAAACGAGGGACATACCTAATTGAGATTTCTTCTGAAAAAGGAAAGGCAGTATCATCATTATCTAAAATGCCAGCAAAAATTAATCCCATTTGTATTCATCCAATGTTTGGACCAGGAATTAAAAATATCAAGGGACATAATATTATTTCAGTTCCAGTAAAAGATGCCAAAAAAGAACTTACAGTTGCCAAATCTCTTTTTGAAGGAGCAAATTTTGTTACCATTGATGCAGTAGAGCACGACAAAAAAATTGCAGTGATTTTAGGACTAACTCATCTCCTAAACCTAGTTTTTGCAAACATTATTTCGAAAGACGAGAAAATTGCCTTGACAGAAAAAATGTCAGGAACTACATTTACAGTTCAAAAAATTCTTGCCGAAAGTATAATGACTGAATCACCGGAATTAATTGAAACCATTATTGCCAATCCGGAAATAAGAAGAGTTGCAGAGGATCTATGGAAGGATGTAGGGCGATTGCTAACAGCAGTACAGGAATCAAAGACTGAAGAGGTTATCACATACATTAAATCATGCCAAGAAAGACTTGCTACAAAAACAGATTTGGATGCATCCTACAAAAAATTAACGAAAATGGTAAATGCTGTTGAGAAAAAGTAGCAAAAATGCGCTCAACAAGAATAGTAACATCATTCATTAAAGATAACGATAAGTTTCTCATCTTAAAGAGAAGTAATAAAGTCAAAACAATGAAGGGTTTATGGGCAGGAATAAGCGGAATAATCGAAAATAATGAAGAGCCTCTAAATAGAGCAAAAATTGAAATTTTTGAAGAATTAGGAATAAGTGAAGATAAAATCAAATTTTTAAAATCAGCATCAAAAATGAAAGTACATTCACCTCAATACGAAAATCACGAGTGGGAGATTTTTCCTTTTTTGTTTGAATCAAACAACCCAACAATTAAGCTGAATTGGGAAAATTCTGAATACAAATGGGTTACAGTTGAGGAGATCAAAAATTATGAAACAGTTCCAAGTATCGATAAAGTTTTACTCAGTTTGTTGTAGATTTTCCTTTTCATAGCCTCGTTGTTGAGGCAACATGATGTAAACACAGGCACCTCCACACATTGTACAGGGAACATTATTTCCAGGATGCTGACCAGTTCTGCTATGAATTTTTGCAGCTTCTTCAGGGTCAATTGACAGTGCCAGTTGTTTTTCCCAGTCAAGGGTGCGTCTGGCTTCACTCATCGCCATATCCCATTTTATTGCCTTTTCCCTAATTTTCACAAGATCCCCTGCATGTGCAGCTATTCTGTAGGCTATCAGTCCAGCTTTGACTTCTTCTGGATTTGGTAACGCTAAATGCTCTGATGGGGTCAGATAACACAATAGATCAACACCTTCACTTGCAGATACAGCTGCACCTATAGCACTTGCAATATGATCATGTCCAGATGCAACATCAGTTACTAATGGACCTAAAACATAGTAAGGTACATCACCAATCAGAGATTTGGACAATCGAACATTGGCTGCCACTTCGTTGAGTGGGACGTGTCCAGGACCTTCAATCATAACTTGAACGTCTTTTTCATGAGCCCGTTTGGTAAGATCAACCATGTTAATCATCTCTTGAACTTGTAGTTCGTCATGAGAATCAAGGATTGACCCAGGTCTCAAGGCATCACCGAGGCTAAATGTAACATCGTATTTTCGTGCTAATTCAATCAAGTAATCATAATGAGTAACGTATGGATTTTCTTTGTCATGTTTTAGCATCCATGCCGCAGTTAATGTGCCACCCTTGCTGACAACACCGCCATATCTTTGAACTTTTAAAATTCTTTTAGCAATGTCTTTTGTAATTCCACAATGAATTGTGGTGTAATCTACACCATCTTTGACATTATTTTCAAAGGCTTTTAGAAAATCATCTTCGGTTAAATTTAATGGATTCTTATGCACCTCTACACCATAATTATAGGCCTCATAGATTGGCACAGTTCCAAACGTGATTGGAGCCTCTTCTAACAAAGTTCTTCTGATTTCTTTTACATTTCCTCCGTCGCTCAAATCCATTATTGTGTCTGCATGATATTTGACTGCAATCTTTGCCTTTTCAATTTCCTCATCAAGATTTACGTTTAATGTGGATGTTCCGATATTCACATTTACTTTTGTTTTTAGACCTTTACCAATTCCAACATTGTGAATTTTTTGTTTTCGTTGGTTATTACTTGGTATAATTATAGATCCTTTTGCAATTTTGGAGATTAGCCAATCAAGTGTTACATCTTCATCTTTTGCAACTTGTTTCATCTCATCAGTTGCAACACCTCTTCGTGCTGCACTCATTTGAGTACTCATGATGAATCTATGTTTTAACCTGATTTAAACAATCGTGAAAATCAATCAAATAATCTGATCGTATAAAAATTGTCTACAAATTATAATAACAAATTGGATCGATCTTATATCGTAGTAAAACAGTACTGTTCTAATGAGAGCAGTAAGAGAGTGTAGAATTTGTGGTAGAGAATTTCAAAGCCTCAAAGATGATTACTGTTCAGAGGAGTGCACAAAGCAGATATCCTAAAATTTTTGAGGTTTAAAAAAATTAAAAAATAAAATTTGAAACCAAGTGAATTTGAGCACAATTTTAAGAAGGAATTTAAAACAAGGGAAAATTTCCAGGCGTCATATTATTTCAGGCCTATAGAATCATGTTCTAAAAAGCACAACAAAGTAAGATTATTTTGGTGGGCTCCATGTTTCCTCCACAAGATAGTCTCCTAATTTTTCAGAAACAAAGTATTTTTTTCCACATTTGAAGCATTGCCAAAGAAATTTTTCGTTGGATTTTTTTTGATATTGCATGGGCAGATTACAGTTCGTACATGGAATTATTTTTGGCAGTTCATTTATCAAAGGGATTTTTTTATCCAATCTACCTCATTAAACTTCTTTTGATATAAATCTCAGTCTAAACATCAATTTAGAATAAAAAATTTTGTAGTTTATTGAAAGATAGACAAATTAGGTATCCAATTTGAACAAAAATATGAACATAGTGTCTATTGGCGGATCAGATCCATCAGGAGGAGCAGGGATTCAAAGCGATGTTAAAGACCTACAATTACTAGATGCACATGCATTAACAGTAGTCACAGCAATTACAGGTCAGAACACCTCAAAATTTGGTCTAATACAACCTTCATCAAAAAAAATTATGAAAGATCAGTTAGATATGATATTTTCAGATTTCAAAGTGGAGGGGGTAAAAATTGGTATGGTATACAGTTCTGAAATAATTAAAACAATTCACAATTCTCTTAAAAAATTATCAATCCCCATTGTTTTAGATCCCGTTATAAAATCAACTACAGGAGGAATGTTAATTAAAAATTCAGCAATCAACGATTTTAAAAAATATCTCATACCACTTGCCACGGTAATTACTCCCAACAAATTCGAAGTAGAGTTTCTTTCAAAATCCAAAATTAATTCTAAAAAATCACTCAAGAACTCAGTAGAGATTATTCAAAAATTAGGATCAAAAAATGTGATAGTTACCGGTTTATCATTAGAAAAAGGAAAGATAGCAGACTTTGTCAAGACTGAAAAAAATCACGAATTTATCATAGGCAGAAAAATATCCACTAAAAATCATGGGAGTGGGGGGAATTATTCAGCTGCCATGGTGTTTTCTTTAGCACAAGGAAAATCCATTACAGAGTCAGCAAAATTTGCACAAAAATTTACTTTTGAGTCAATCAAAGGAGCACAAAAAAGAGGTAAAGGCATAACCATAACTCATAAAAAAATAGACAAACTACAAAACCTATTATCCAAATCAATTACAAATTTCATAGAAATAAAAGATATTTCAGATAGGATTCCAGAGTGTCAAACTAATTTTGTCTTTGCAAAAGAGTTGCCAAAATCGGTTAATGACATTGTTGGAATTTCTGGAAGATTGGTAAAATCCGGGAATTCCGTAATTAAAGCTGGAAATTTAGAATACGGAGGATCAACACATGTTGCAACAGCAGTGCTTGAAATAAATAAAAAATTCAAAAATATTCGCTCAGCAATTAATTTAAAATATTCTTCTAGTGTGATTTCAAAATTAGAAAAAAGTGGTTTGGTTGTAAAATCCTATGACAGACTCAAAGAACCAAAAAGAATCAAAAACAAAGAAGGATCCTCCATTCAATGGGGAATAAGTGATGTGCTAAGTAAATCAAAAACTCCTCCCGATGTAATATATCATAAAGGGGACATAGGAAAAGAACCAATGATTTTGATTTTTGGAGAAGATCCTCAAGCAGTCATTAAAAAAATTTCTAAAGTATTCTCATGATTTGGGTATTCTCTGCACTCATACTCGAACATAAATACTGAAAAATTTATGAAAATTTGTGAAATCAGTTATTTTAGCAGGAGGTCTAGGAACTAGACTTCAACCCTACACCACATTTCTTCCAAAACCGATGTTGCCTCTAGGAGAAAAACCAATTTTAGAACACCTTATAGAATGGTGCAATAAAAATGGAGTAAAATCAATTGTTCTTTGTGTCAGCTATCTTAGAAAAACAATCGAGGATTATTTTGAGGATGGAAAAAGATTTGGAGTTAGTATAGAATATGCGATTTCAAACAAGCCTTTAGCAACAGCAGGTCAATTAAAAACAGCAGAAAAATTTATCGACGATACTTTTGTTTGCATGTACGGGGATTCAATCTACAATTTCAATTTAAGAAATATGATCAAACAACACAAAAGAAAAAAATCCTTCGTCACTATGAGTTTAAACGAATACAAAACAAATCTTCCTTA
>JACEMX010000110.1 GCA_013867335.1 Candidatus Nitrosomaritimum aestuariumsis | reverse complement strand
GTTATTGGATTTCCTAATCCTCCAACTCCCACTACACAAATTTTTGCATTTTTGAGTTTTAGCTGACCTTGATATCCAATCTCTTCAAGCATCACCTGGCGAGAAAATTTATCAAGTTCTTTTTTTGATAATTCATCAGAACCACCGGCTACTGCAGGTAAGATATACACCTCATCCCCATCCTTAAGTGCAGTTTCCATGCCGCTGGAGAATTTTGCATTTTTTCCATTAATGTAGATGTTAATCAGAGAGCGAGGAGTTCCGTCACCTTCCAAAACTCTTCTCTTAAAGTCATCACCCATTACCTCTGAGATTTTTGCAAAGGCATCCTGTAGGGAGTCTGCAGAAATCTCTGTTTTTTTCTCTCCTCCTCCTTGATTGAGTACAGATGGAATTGTAAATGTGATATTTGCCACTAGTTTACCACCGCCGATATTTCAGAGACGTCTGCCTTTAGCACTTCAGGCTTTTGCAATACTTCCATGATAGATTCAGTTGCCTTCAGACCATTACCGGTGACATAGCACACCACCTTGTCGTTTTTGTCAATCTTGCCTTGCTCTACCATCTTCTGTAATACCGATACAGATACTCCTCCTGCAGGCTCTGTAAAGATGCCTTCAGTTTGTGCCAACAGCAGTATGGCATCTAAAATTTCTCGGTTATTGCATTCTTCGGCAAAGCCGTTGTATTGTTGAAGTCGTTTAAGCACATATCTTCCATCACCAGGATCACCGATTGCTAGGCTCTTGGCTACAGTATCAGGATTTTCAACTGGAATCACCTCTTTGCTGTTTTTCTTAAATGCATCAACTATTGGTGCACATCCATGTGGTTGTGCACAAATCATGTGCATATTTTTTACATCATCTAAAAGTGAAACAGTTTGTAGTTCTTCAAATCCCTTACAAATTGCATTAAGCATTGCTCCACTTCCAACAGGAACTATAAGTTGGTCTGGTACCTGCCAATCAAGTTGTTCTGCTACCTCATATGCTAATGTCTTTGATCCTTCTACATAGTGTGAACGCATGTTAATATTGACAATTCCAATTCCTTTACTGTCACCAATTTGCGCAGCAATTCTGTTTGCATCATCATATGTTCCATCAACTGCGATATAGTTTGCACCAT
>JACEMX010000162.1 GCA_013867335.1 Candidatus Nitrosomaritimum aestuariumsis | reverse complement strand
TAACAACAGCAGGAACTTATTATAATGTTGTTTCAATTCGTCTTAAGTCTTCTCCGGATAGATTAGATGCCATAGTAATTCTTACTGCACTTTCACTTCTTGGGGTTACAAATAATGTAAACTATAACTGGCAAGTAAGAGCAAGTGGTATATCAACTGGAACTGTTTGGACTAGTGCTGGATCTGATAGTGCAGTTGAATACAAAATTGATGCAGGAGAATATGCTGGAGGAAGAATTTTAGCTTCTGGATTTTTCAATGCTTCACAACAAGGTTCGACTCCTGTTGATATTTTAAAAGAAGCATTGTTTAAATTTCAACTAGAAAGAGATGGATTGACTAAAACACCATACGAACTTTCATTGGTGTGTTCTGCAAGTGTCAATGGTGCTCAAGTTTTTGGTTCAATGGATTGGGAAGAAATCAGTAGGTAATTAATATGAAAAAAGATGAAATTTACTTAGGCAATCCTAATCTAAAAAAAGCAAATGTTCCGGTAGAATTTACTGCTGACCAAATCCAGGAATTTATTAAGTGCAAAAATGATCCTGTTTATTTTGCTAAACAATATATAAAAATTGTATCTCTTGATGAAGGTCTGGTTCCTTTTGATATGTATCCTTTCCAGGAAAAAATGTTGATGAACTTTCATCAACATAGATTTAATATTGCAAAACTTCCCAGACAAACAGGAAAATCAACAACAGTCGTTTCATATCTTTTACATTATGCGTTATTTAACGATAATGTGAATATTGGTATTCTTGCAAATAAAGCGTCAACATCCAGAGAACTATTAGGAAGACTTCAACTTGCTTATGAAAATCTTCCAACTTGGATGCAACAAGGTATTAATTCTTGGAACAAAGGTTCATTGGAGTTAGAGAATGGTTCAAAAATTATGGCTGCCTCTACTTCATCTTCTGCTGTTCGTGGTATGTCATTTAATATTATTTTCTTGGATGAGTTTGCGTTCGTTCCGAATCATATTGCAGAGCAATTCTTCAGTTCTGTCTATCCTACTATTTCTTCTGGTAAATCCACAAAAGTAATTATCATCTCAACTCCAAATGGGATGAATATGTTTTATAAACTTTGGCATGATGCCGAGCGTGGAAAAAATGAATATGTAAC
>JACEMX010000044.1 GCA_013867335.1 Candidatus Nitrosomaritimum aestuariumsis | reverse complement strand
AAATGGAGATTTGGTTGTTAACTTTTCTCTATTATCACCGTAGGGATCAATCCGTTGTTGCAAGAGATCTGCTAGAAAACATGCCGCAGTCTCTTCTCAAAACACTTCCCAAACAGGAACATCTTCATTATATGGTGACTAGATTCATTCGTGCAGGGTATTTCAAAGAAGCCATTGGTACATTCAGAGCAGGCTCAAACTATCATTTGTTCATCACAGACCTTGGAATTGTTGAATTCAGAAAGCAATTATCTCCCTTGTTTCATGTCGCCAGAAATATCCCAAAACTAGAATCCATAATTGATGGAAATGTTGGTGATGATGAACTAAAAACTTCAATTAAAGAATTTTTTGTAAAAAATAACAACTGTAACGAAGATGAATTTGATTCTAGACTTCACAAATTTACTGATGATTTAGGCTTGGATTCTGTCATATGGATATTCAAGCTTATTTTGGCTAGCTCAGAAATAAAATGATGAATCTAGTCTTCTGATTCTTCATATTCTTCGTCTTGCTCATAACCTTCTTTTAGATCAAGCTGATGTGCTTCCTCTTTCATCTCTTCTCTTTCGGCTTTGATTTTTTCGGCTTCTGTGTCTTCGCTCATGTTTAACATTCTACAATCTTAGATATTAACTGATATCTGATTTTCAAATCTGATAGCAAAAATTTACTTTCTCTTTTTTGTTTTTCTTATTTTAGCATATGAAACTACTTTGTTTACTTTTCTAATTTCTTCCATCTCTTCTTCATTTTGTTTTCGTTTTTTTGCTTTAGATACTATTAGATTATGAATGGCAATTTTTTCTTGCAATGTTTGGGCTTTATCAAAGTCATAATCAAGTTGTTTGAGTTCGGCCGTCAGTAGTTTGATTTGGTTTATTTTGGATTGATTATTGTTTGCCATTTATCAAAAATTATGAGTAGGAGATATTAAAATTTCCTATGGTCTGTTTTTCAAATTGTGTAAACATATCGTAAATAATTCCATCCTGGTTTAGAGAAATCCTCTTTACGAGCTAAAAAAAAATAAATTTATTGGGAATTGCTTGGTCTTGCGCTTCCAACTTCTTGAGATTCATCTTGTTTCTGAAAGACTCTGTATTCTCCTATGGTAGAATTACATTTTTGACAGTT
>JACEMX010000051.1 GCA_013867335.1 Candidatus Nitrosomaritimum aestuariumsis | reverse complement strand
CTAGGATAGTTTTCCACATTGACTTTGATTACTTCTATGCACAGTGTGAGGAGATTAGAAATCCAGATCTAAAATTCAAGCCTGTTTGTGTATGTGTGTTTTCAGATAGAGGAGGGGATAGTGGGGCGATCGCAACTGCGAATTACACTGCAAGAAAGTTTGGAGTTAAATCAGGACTCCCCATTAGTTTTGCAAAAAATAAATTAAAAGATGAGAAAGAAGCAGTTTTTCTGCCAGTTGATTTTGAATATTACATAGCAGTCTCGGAGAGAGCCATGGAAATTATGAGCAACAATGCAGACATTTTTGAATATGTAGGCAAAGATGAGGCGTATTTGGACGTTTCAAATAAAACAAATTCTGATTGGGATGAAGCAGAAAAATTAGCTAAAAAAATCAAGAAAGAGATTAAAGAGAAACTTAATCTTACTTGCTCCATAGGAATCTCTCAGAATAAATTAATTTCAAAAATTGCATCGGATTTTCAAAAGCCAGATGGACTTACAATGATACTACCAAATCATGTTGATGAATTTTTAGAACCAATGAAAATTAGAGAAATACCAGGAATAGGCAAAAAAACAGAAGAGCAATTTTCTGAAATGGATTACAAAACCATTTCAGATTTAAAAAAAATAGATGTTTTTACACTTAATAAAAAATTTGGAAGAAAAACGGGAGCGTATATTTTCAATGCCGTAAGAGGAATAGACAATAATCCTGTAAAACCAAGAGAACAAAACTTGCAGTATAGTAAAATCATCACTTTGAAAAAGGATTCTTTAGAATTTGATTTCCTATTAGAAAATTTCAAGTTGCTGTGTAATGAGGTCCATCGTATTATTTTAGATAAAAATAAAATGTTCAAGTCTGTTGGAATACAACTGATTCAATCAGATTTGGCAAGTAAAACTAAATCAAGAATGCTAAAAAATCCTACTACAGATTTGGATGAACTTAAAAAAAATGTAGAGTATTTGCTTAATGATGCTCTAGAAGAACAAAAAATCACAATAAGAAGAATAGGAGTAAAAGTGTCGGAACTTTCCGATATGCGGGAGCAAAACAGCATTACAAACTATTTTTGAGCAGATCCTTCAGCCTCTAGTCTTTTTATTCTTCGAGTTTCTATCAATATTACAATCAATAGGAAAACGAAGAGCCAAGGCAAAAACATTATTTCTCCTGCAACTGAATGGAATTCTTCCCATTTTTCAGCATTAGTTGTGACCTTTAGTGCATACCAAGATAAAGAGAATATTCTAATCATATTCACCACTATTGTACCTACAATTCCAATGACAAAGTAGATTGATTTTCTTTTTCTTGGAATATTCATTTTTAACAAAAATGCACCCATTACCAGAGAATAGATAATTACACTGTGCACTCCAGCTGAAGGCCAAAACACTTGAAGAACCATTGAACCATAATCACCTTTTAGGAACATGATGTTATCACGAGCAGTAGCAGTTCCAAGATCAAAGACTCCAATTAGCCAAACATTTGCTTGAACTAGATAGGGGACAACATATTGTAAGGGTCCCAAAGTATCATAAGGGAAAAATGCATCAAGTGAAAGAATTATTGCACTACCTCCCAAAAAAATTGGGCCCGCAGGGGCAATCCTAATCCATCTTTTTCCAAAGAATATAGTAAGAGCAGCCATAACAAAAATGGCCATAATAATAAAGTCCCACATCCAAGTCCATGAATAAATTAATTGAACACTATACTGCTCAGCAGAATCTAAGATAAAATCTCTAAGACCGTTTTCCAAACCAATGAGGTAAACTATTGTTAAAATCGCCAATGGGGTTACTGCTAAAAGTCGTTTTGATGAAATTGCAATTTTCAATCCCACAGTTTCTGCAATTATAAAGGCCAGAGCAAAGAGGAAACCACCTCGTCCCTGATTCCAGCTTAAACTGAAGCTATCTGGAAAGGCAACTAGGGCAAACAGAATAGGGCTAGAAATTATCGCAATAGCTATGTAGAGATTTTTGTTTTCCACTATGGTTTAGCAAAAAATTGGCCAATAAATATCTCAAGCTAATCTTAATTTGAGATAAAGAATTTTTCAGGGCATTTTACATGTTCATAGTAAGGAATTGACGGTAAATCTTCAATGAAAAACAGAGTTATGGCATACTTTTCGGCCTTCGATATAGGCTTACTACATTTTTTGCACATGATACCATCCATGAGTAATTTAGAAGAAAATTCTACTTTACAAGGTGGAAGTAATATTATGAAATAACCTTAGAAGAAATCAGACAGGGTTTTTTGCCTCATTAGTTTTACAATATTCCCATGAGAAATCCATTCAGATGTGCTAATACTAGTATGATTTGAAGCAACGAGTAGGGAATTGTCAAAATTATCCGCAAGAAGAGGTGTGGTTTTCATTGCCTCTCTGATTCCTTCACGTACTTGCCAAACGCCTACAGGAATAGCATATTCAGGACGGATTTCCCTTAGGATCATAACGCCTGCCTGGATTTGGTTTTTTGAGAGATATTCAGCAACTGCTAATTTTGCAGAAAAGTATGCGCCTGCAATTGCTGGAGGATGATCAATTCCTCGCGCATCCTCATGATCTGAGCCAAAACCCAAAACACCATTGGAATACCACGCCTCAATCATTTCAAAAATCCATCTGTGAGGAAATAAAAGGATAGAAAATACATTGCCTAGATGCTCGTAAGAAAAAATTTTGCAGGAATCTATCAAATCAAATTCCAATATTTCTTCCACCAATGAATTTGAAATAATATCATCTGTTGCAGTTATACTCCATTTTGTTGGAACTAATTTCCTGTCTTTTCCCAACATTCCGATGCTAAAGCATTTTTGAATTTTTGAAATTTCAATTCCTGAATTGTACAAATTCAAAACCGCATCTTTTGCTTTCAAGTCTTTATCATAAAATATTTTTTCAATAGGTTTGGTAGCAGAGGATGAAGAAAATTTTGATTTTTTTATTTCTCCTATTGGACCAAACGGAGCACTTTCTCCATCGATGGAAATATTTTTTGTGGATTTATGAAATTCTAAATCAGAGTCAATAGGTTTAGAAGACATGGCAACTTCTTGAAGGTTTTCAATGTATCTCCCTTCAGTTGCATTAATTGAGATTTTTTGAACTCCGCGGATTAAATTTAATCTAAAGTTAACTATGTCCTCTAAAGATTTACCCGCCCATTTTTCAGGGCTGTCAAGTAAACTAGTATCTCCATGAACTGGTGGAACCATAGGACCAACCTGCACTTTGGGATAATTGTAAGAACCTACAAAAATTGATGGAGGGCTTGTTCCGCTAACAGTATCTGAGGAAAAGAGATTTGCATACTTTGATAAATTCTCATGCCATTTTGCCAATATCGATCTTCGAATATCTTGAGAATTGGATGACAACAGATTTTGTGCGTGATTTTTACCTATTAAAGTGACTAATTTTCAAAATTAGCTAAAAGCAAATAATGCTTTGAGGATCACCAAAAGTAAAGTCATGGTCATTCAAAGAATTGTTTCGTTTTTACCAAGTGCAACTGAATTAATTTATGAATTAGGAGCAGAAGAACTACTCTATGGAGTTACCCATGAATGCAAATACCCGACCGAAGCCCAAAGTAAACCGCAAGTAATTAGTTCTGTAATAGATTCTGAAAAACTATCCAGTAATGAGATCAACAGTACTACTTGTAAATTGTTACAGGATGGAAAAGATATTTTTGTTTTAAATGAGGAAAATTTGAAAAATGCTGATCCAGATCTCATAATAACTCAAGAAACATGCGAGGTTTGTGCAGCATATACAAATCAAACAACAAAAGCTATTGAGATTCTAAAGAAAGAGCCGTTGATTCATTCAATGGATCCTCATAGTTTAGATGAAATTTTGACATCAGTTATCCAAGTAGGAAAAATCCTCGAGAAACAAGAGAGAGCTAGCCAAATTGAGAATGAGTTATCAAAAAAAATTCAAAACATTAGAAATACTCAAAAATCAAAAAAACCTAAAGTCCTAGCAATAGAATGGATTGAACCTTTTTTTACTGCAGGTCATTGGATACCAGAAATGATTGAGTTTGCAGGAGGGGAGAATCTTATCAGTAAAAGAAGAGAGCATTCCAGAAAAATAAGTATGCAAGAAATAGCCAACTCAGATCCGGACATCATTATTCTCATGCCTTGTGGATTTAACACCCAGCGAACTGTAGAAGAATATAATGGTATTTTAAGGAAAAATCAAAAATGGAACGAGTTAAGAGCAGTAAAAAATAAAATGGTTTTTGCAGTCGATGCAAATTCGTTTTTTAGTAAAGCAAGCATTAGAACAATTACTGGATTAGAAATATTGGCAAAAATTATTCAGCCTGCAAATTTTGAAAATTTAATCATTCCAGAAGAATCCGTTTCTAAAATTTCATTCTATTGAGGTTTGAGTTTGCACTCCACTTTCAGTGACTTGACTGTAGTGTAGTAAGTAATTCCCAAAAGGCCAATGGCTGCAAGCCTTATTGGTATTTCATAATTTGTAAGAAATGTCAGCGACGTCGCACCAACACTGCCAAAAGTAGAGATTACTGCAAAACCTATTGGTCCACAACTACAAGCTCCGGCCGCAGCTCCAATAAATGAGCCAAACACACTACCTCCAATTTTTTTTGTAGAGTTTTTCAAAATATTTATTCTGTAAACATTCATTGGTAGAACTAAGGCCGCTAAACCAGACAAAATAATAATTAATGAAAAACCAAACTCTGTTCCCTTTGGAATATGACCTGTAACATATGGTTCTAGAAAAATGTATTCTGATAAAATAAGTAATCCTACTAGCATTGACGCAAAAATCCCTACGGCCAAAAGAGAATATCGCCCATTTGAAAAAACAAGTTTTAGGGTTTGAACCAAACTAGATCATATTATCCATTATTCGTTTGAAAGTACTATATGGTTGTCCACCTTGAAATTGTTCTTGCTGATTTTCAGGCCCAACAATCACAAAAGTTGGTGTAGCTCTTGCACCATGTTTTTTTGCTTGAGAGATATTGTATTTAACACGATCAGAGTATTTCCCCGAATCAAGACAGTTTTCAAACAGTTCCATATCAAGTCCCAAGCTAAATGCAAAGGCCTTCAGTCTTTCTGAATTGGCCCAACCACCATCGATTTTAGACTCTTGAGAATTATACAATATGTTATGGTAATCCCAATACTTCCCCTGATCTTCTGCACAGTAAGTGGCCTGCGATGCAGGAGAGGAGTCACGTCCTAAAAATGCAAGGTCAACAAATACAAGGTTAGCTTTTCCTGTTGCAATATAATTTTCATAGATTGCTGGTTTGTGATTATGAAACCAATTATAGCATGCATGGCATTGATAATCTCCAAATTCTATAATCGTTATAGGAGCATCAGGGTCGCCTAAAATCGGAGAACCCATAGCAGTAGATACTGTTCCATGGTTTCTTTCTATGTCCAAGTTCATATTTTCCGAAGAAGATGAAGAATAGGAGGCCACAATTCCAATGGCAATAATGGCTGCAATAGCACCAATTATGATGCCTTTCTTTTTCATAAGAGAGTTGGTAAAAAATTGTTTAAAAAACTTATTCCAAATTACTATGAGGCTTTCGTCTAAACAGGTTCACAAATTTTGAAATTGCTGTATCTATGGGGCATGCCTCGCATTCAATACCAGAAGAGTGGGCATCAACGTGTTTTTCAAATCTCTCTCGAGATTCAAAGATGAGATCACATTTACTACAATAAACTTTGGTGACATTATGCTTTTTTTCTATGTCCACAAATGCTCATGGTGGTTAGTCCTTATAAAGATCCTGTTGAAATTCAACACATGAAAAAATTTGTAGATAAGATCGTAACAGGTTTTTTTGTTTTCTTTTTTGGCATACTGTGGTTTTGCAGCACACAATACTATGTTAAACCAAAAACACATCAAATTGCAATTTACGACGTGTATGGAAAAGAAATAAGTCAAAATCAAATAAGAACTAAATTTTCAACATTAGAAGTAGCTCAAAGTTATATCAAAGAATATCAAAGTACTTTTCCTCATCTGAGTTTTTCTATTAAATCCGAATTTCCAGAAATGAGAAAAAGGGTGATGTTTAGTAGAATTCTAAAAAGAGATCACAGGTAATGTATTTTCATGTGTGCATGGTGTTCAACTTCAAATCTAGTTACAAAGCCGCAATGAGTGCATGAAAACATATCAGGTTGTGGTTGCTGATCACGTTCGATTGTTTTACCAGAAATAGACCGTATACTTACAATATCATTGGTGGAGATCACAGCAAAATTATGGTTTTCTCCTATGGATTCTAGGAATTCTTTGATAGATGTTATTACAACTGTTTTGTCAATGGTTTCATCATCCTCTATAGCAGATAAGATGAATTCATGGTTTTTTAGTGTAGGAATAGCTGCTACTTGGTCAGACACGTATACTAGTAATTCATTTTTGATGGATTCGACATCTCTACAATCAATAGTAATCATAAATTTTGATGAAATTATACATATTTTAGTTTAACAAAAATTTGAAAATGATTATTATGTATTGAATTAATTTTATTTTTCATACATGAAAGATTCTGAAACCTTTGGAATTGAAAAAGGTCATGGAGAAGAAGTAGTTGCCTGGCTAAATGAACAATCAAAAGATGGTAAATTTGAAGCCAGATTATATGGATATTCTGTGGCTACAAAAAATTTTGGAGAGTTCGAATTATTTTCATGGAGAGGAGATGTGAATCTTGCACGTAAATTAATTGTCAAAGCAAGTAAGCGATTTAAAATCAAAGTTATTGAAGGCGGGTACAAACCATCAGAAAGAGTATTTCGAATGAAGAAATTTGATTATGCCAAGGTAAGAAAAGGAGACAAGACGATTGGGCAAATAGAATTTGAAGTATCAAGATTTAGAAATGATCAGTGGGAAATAAAAAATGAAGAAAGACATTAAAGATTGCAAAAATCTTAATTAGTGAAATGAAAAAAATTGGGCTTATCGGTACAGGTATGCTAGGTAAAGCGGTAGGAATGCATCTCCTAAAATCAGGTTATAGTTTAGTGGCATACAACAGAACTAAAGATAAAACAAAAGAGCTTGAAATTAATGGTGCAGAAATAGCAGACTCACCGAAAGATGTAGCTTTAAAATCAGATGTTGTAATTACTGTAGTAAAAGATGCAGAGGCAGTAAAAAAAATTTCATTTGAAAAAGACGGTATTATTTTTGGGAATCATGAGGGGTTAGTTGTTTGTGATATGAGTACTATCAATCCAATTGAATCAAAAAAAATATTTGAAAAATTTCGAGAAAATAACTTGATTATGTTAGATACTCCAGTAATGGGCGGACCAAACGTAGCAATTACAGGAGACCTAGTCATGATGGCCTCAGGAAACAAAGGAACTTTTGATGATTGCAAGAAACTTTTTGAAACCATAGCAAACAAGGTCTTCTACTTGGGAGAAAATGGAACAGCCCACACAGTGAAACTTGCCATGAACCTTCAAATTACAATGCTAGCCCTTGCATTATCAGAAGGAATCACTCTATCCAGAGGGGCAAATATTGATCCTAAAGTATTTCTTGAAATACTAAATTCAACTTATTTTAAAACTGGAATGAGTGAAAATAAAGCATTCAAAATGATTCAAGACCAATTTGATGCAACATTTACCCTAGATAATTTGAAAAAAGACATCAATACAATTTCTGAGACATCAAAATCATTTGGCGTGAATCTTCCCATGACCGAGAAAGCCAAGGAGATTTATGATAATGCCGTAAACGAAGGCTTTGGGAATCTAGACTATACAGGAATTCTAGCATACATAAAAAAACTAAATGAATAGGATCTAACTCTTTGAGGCATTTTTACGACTAAGATTTACCACAAATTCTATAAGTTACAACGATAAAAGTGCAATATGAGATTAAAAGATAAAGTATCAATTGTAACTGGAGCATCTAGTGATATTGGAAGAGAGATAGCAAAACGTTTTGCAGAGGAAGGATCTAAAGTGGTTCTAATTGCACGAGACCTAGACAAATTAGAACAAGCTAGAAAGGAGATCGGAAATGACGAAGCCACTGCTTCAATGTCATGTGATTTAACAGATGAATCCCAAGTTATTCAGACAGTAAATCAAATTGTCGACACATATGGCAAAATCGATATTTTAGTGAATAATGCCGGAGCAATAAATGACCCAGTGCATTTTCACGAAATGCAAGATTCAGAAATTAAAAAATTAATCGATGTGAATCTTTTTGGAGTTTTTCACATGACAAAAGCTATCTTAAACAAAATGTCTGATGTTAAAAGCGGAGCAATAGTAAACATCGGTTCAATTTCAGGAGAAAGAGCTATACCACGAGTCCACCTTGCAGCCTATTCATCTACAAAAGCGGCAATTTCCATGTTTACAAAAGCCATTGCAGTAGAATATGCAAGAAGGCATATTCGATGTAATAGTGTAAACCCAGGAATAATCAATTCAGGCATGATTAAACCATACTTGGATGATCCTCAAGCAAGAAAAGTAATTGAAGAAAGAATTCCACTTGTAAGAATTGGAGAGCCCATAGATGTTGCAAATGCAGCTTTATTCTTAGCATCTGATGAAGCAAGTTGGATTACAGGAGCTATCCTTAATGTGGATGGTGGAAAGACAGCTTCAGAAGGATAGTCCTTTTTGAAGCAAAGACTTTGCTAAAAGCTGTGCAACCCGTAATGGTTCTGGAAAAGACCCTTGAAGAGTTAACTCATCCAAGAGGTGTTTTACATCAGATAAATCACAACCTTCCTTTCTTACAAAAATATCAGAAGAAGTATGCAATGTTATTTTATCACGACTTCCAAGTTTATGGTATTTTTTTATTTTTGATTCGTAAGAGTCAGGAAAATGATGTTTAATTGCATCTTCGATTCCTTCTGATTCATTGTATGTGACTCCAATTACAGGAATTTGTAATAAATTATGAATTTTTTTTATGTCAATAATGTTGTAAAGCGATATTATCAGTCCAGAAATCAAAACATAACTGATGTCTGGACGGTTTAGTTCATCATACATTTTAAGAATAGTTTCAGTAGCATCATCTCCATCCAAAGTGGTTGTTCCAAACACAAACCCATCGATTACAAAATCTCGTCTCATTACCAATCCAGACAAAATTGATTTTTTTGAATTTTGATGAAAACTTTCGGCTATAGCTAATCCTCTTAACCCTTGTTTCTCAAGATGGAGGGTTCGCATTTTTGTTTCTCCTCAGATATGCCCTATAGCTTAATCCAGCAATCCCCATGATTATTGCAGTAATTACTGACCAAGCAATAAAGGAAACAATGTTCGACTCTTCCAATAATTTAGCAATACCAATTAAACATCTAAAGTTTCGGTTTAGTGTTTTATCAGATCTGGTGGGAAACGAGTGGAAAAAGATCAAAATAGGTTTCTGAAACATCTAAATAGATTTACTGCGAATGGATTTTGTGCCTGAAATAATCTGCGAGGACTGTGGGAAAAGACTATTCCATGAAAATGAAGACACCTTGAAGGTAGAACAGACCATACATGAAAAATTCTGCAGAAAGAAAGAAGGAGAGACACACAGCTATATGCACAGAGATGTCACCCATACAACTACGTTTGATTCGGAACGAGAGTATGATGTGAATGGAACTCCTGTTCTAAAGAAGTAAAATTCTAGCAAATACTGCAAAATTATATTCTGGAAATAAAGAGATAGTAAAGTTGGGCAAAGAATTTCATCATGATATTGTGGTTGTAGGTGCAGGCCCTGCAGGTTCATCGGCAGCCTATCAAGCTGCCACAAACGGCGCAAAGGTTGCGCTAATAGAAAAAGAACAAACTGTTGCAGAGACTGTCAGAACCAGTGGAGTAACATGGATTAACAATATCAAAGAGTTTGGAATACCAGATGATTGTTTTAACCCAATCAAAAATTATTCATTTTGTTCCCCTAATAACGAAGTCACAATAAGTGATAGTGTTGCCCAAGCTGCAGTTTTGGATGTCAGAAAGACATACAGATGGTTAGCCAAAGAAGCAGAAGAGAAAGGAGCAGACATTTTTGTAAAAACAAACGTCAAGGATGTAATTAAAAACAAAGATGGAGATATTGTAGGAGTTATCGCATCTACTGAACAGGGAGAAGCAACATTTTTTGGAAAAATAATAATCGATGCAAGTGGATTTGGATCAGTCGTATCAAAATCAATGGGCTTTGTGACGCAATGGGAAAGATTCGGAGCTGGTGCAGAATACGAAGTCAAAGCAGAAAATGTTGACCCTGAAACATGGTGGCTAATGGTTGGCCAAAAATACTCGCCAGCTGGATATGCATGGATTTTCCCAATAAGTAAAGACGTAGTAAGGATTGGAGTAGGCGTAGGGAAACCAGACTCCTCAGTAGACCCAACTGAGAGACTAAAGAAATTGATTGAAGACAGAGAAGGACCCATAGCCAAATTAGGAGAGATTTCCCAAATTGAATTCCATTACGGATTAATTCCAAATGACGGACTAACAAGAAAGACCGTTTACAATAATTTGATTCTAGTTGGGGACACTGCAGGGCAAGCAAATCCATTGGTTCTTGAAGGGATTAGATACGCCATAAAATTTGGCAGAGTTGCAGGAAAAGTAGCATCAGAGGCAATAAAGTCTGGAAAAACAGATGAGGCATCATTAATGCCATATGAAGAAAATTGGAGAAAGGAAATTGAATCTAAAATAAAATCAGCAGGAAAGGTACAGGATAGATGGATAGGCCTTTCTGATGAACAATGGGACAAAGAATTAGACATAATCAAAGAGCTAAAAGCAGAAGAATTTTTAGATTTTATAAAAGCAGATTTTGGATTATCAAATATGCTAAAGCTTGCTACCCATCATCCAAAACTAGCAGTACGTCAACTTTTTGGATTAGTGAAAGGAATTGGAAAGTGAATCTGTAAATGGATTTTCTTATCACAAAACAGTGAATTTAAGAACCATAACAAAATAGATTTTCTAGTATGGTCCATTATTTCATAAATAAAATAAAACGAGTGCAAGGCAGACCATCTTCTTGCATACAGTGCGGTAAATCAGACCTCAAAGAAGATGCAGTGTTAGCAACAACAGGGCCATCTGAAAAAAATGCGGATTACACACCCTCTGTTCTCTGTCTTTCTTGCGAAACCCTAATGGTAATTACTAATAATCCTGGAGCAGTTATTGGAATCCATCATTCGGCAGGAAATCAAGCTACTGTACGGGGCTCTTGATATTCATAAAACGTGTTTTTCTCGGATCTGGTTTATGTTTATTTGAGAACATCATACCGAGTTTTAGCCATTAATTTTTGAACTGATTTGGCTTTTTAGATATTCAGTAAAATATCTAGTGCAAAATTTGGAAAAATTGGAATTAGTTATAAAATCAGGCTCAATTCCTTTTATGGAAGACATGAGAGACTCTTCCATGTGTAAAATTTTTAAGAAAAATCTCAGCCTGAATTAAATAAAAAGTGAATGAAATGACATTTAAAAATTATATTCTCAAAAACTTGTGGATTCAAGTCGTAATCTCTTTAATTGCAGGATTATTTGTAGGGCTAATCATAGGAGACGATGTCGGAGTCGGTATAGAAGATGACACAGTTGATTCTATTACACCATATCTTTCAATTCCTGCCAACATCTTTTTGAGTCTAATTTACATGATTATAGTTCCGTTAATTTTTTCCTCAATTGTTGTTGCAATTACGTCTTTAGGGTCAAGAGAAAAATTGAAAACTCTAGGACTAGGTGTGGGCATTTATTTTGTGATTACTACAACTATTGCAATACTTGTAGCAGTATTTCTCGTGTCAATTATAGCTCCAGGAGATCTTCTTGACTTTTCTGCTCTAAAAGAATCATATAATCTCACAGATGCCGAGGTAGAAATCAAGGATGGTTTTTCTTTAGATGATATTCCAAATGCTGTATCAAACATAATTCCAAGAAATCCAATTACTTCGTATCTTGAAGGACAGATGCTAAGCATTTTGATATTTGCTTTGATAATAGGGCTTTCAATGGCCGCAATTCCAAAAGAATCAGCCAAACCACTTTTAGACATACTTGAATCAATTCAAAAAATTACGCTGCATATTCTGTTGTTTTCCATGAAGATTGTACCGTTTGCAGTCTTTGGTTTGATTGTCGGAATGATCTCCAAAGTAGGTATCGGATCAATGGTAGGAATGGGGGCATACATGGGAACAGTCGTACTTGGCCTTGGAGTCATGCTAGTGGTGTACATATTGATCTTGAAAATTGTAGCAAAGAGACCCATATCATCTACTTTTTCAAAATTTCGTAATCCACAAACTGTATCCTTTTCAACAGCCAGTTCAATGGCAACAATGCCGGTGACATTAAAGACTGCAGAAGAGAGTCTAAAAATAGATACACGAGTATCCAAATTTGTAATTCCGTTTGGAACCACTGTGAATATGGATGGTACAGCATTGTATCAAGTAATAGCTGTGTTCTTTTTGGCACAGCTCTTTTCAATAGAATTGAGTATGATATCCATATTTGTAATAATTATAACATCTCTTTTGGCCTCTATTGGAACCCCAGCTGTTCCAGGGGCAGGTGTAATTGTATTGTCTACAATACTGATAACTGTTGGAATTCCTCCTGTTGGTATCTTATTGTTGATTTCAGTAGATAGGATTTTAGACATGATTAGAACCATGGTCAATGTTACAGGGGATTTAACAGCTTGTTGTGTCTTTGATAAAATAACGCGAGATTAATCTTCAACAGATATGACTGAGTGGCTAAAAATCAAGGCAAAGTTCCCTAACAAGTGCATTCTATGTAATGAGCAAATTGACATTGATGATACGGCATACTGGAAGAAGGGAAAAGGATTGAAGCACTATCCCGAATGCACAGTTGGTATTATGGAATCAGATTCACGGTTGATAATTTTTGATAAAAATGACGATTCAAACTATAAGAAATCATAATCACATGACTGAACAAAAAGTATGATTTTCTTTTACGGATTTTGAAATTATTTTTTGAGAAGGATGAAAAAAGGTGAGATTATTTAACATTGAAAAAGTCATTTACAACTACATTATGATACTCTAATTGAGCCACATACATTCCTGGTTCAAATGGGATCTGCACGAGTTCATTGAATCTTCCTGAGGAGTTATCTTTGAGGGCAATGGATTCAACCAAGGTTCCTTGTTGATCAAAAATATCAACAAACAGATCTTCTCTAAAGGCCAGTGTTTTTTGGACCGCACCTGACAGGACAAGTTGTCCATCATACTGGGCTTCAATAATTGCAGAGCGGGACCTAGTAGGAAGATATCTTTCAATTAATCTTTTTAGTTCTTCTAGTTTTTCATCCACATTTTCTGTGTCCCTGTTTGCTAATCCGAGTTTGATGTCCCCAATTACCTTTGAGAATCTAGATTCAGAAGCATAGTTTTCGCCGCCAAACTTTTCCACAAAGGTTTGCAATTCTTCAAAGTCTCTTGCGAGTTCAACTATGTCATAATCAGATTCAGAATACTCATAATCAAATTCCTCTTCAATGTTGATTATCTGAGTGGCCTTGACATTTTGATACTGAAGAGTTACAAAATATAATCCAGGTTCAACGGGGGCAAACCATTGAGTAAAGAAATCACCGTGTTGGGTATCAGTGAATTTCAAATTGCTGTGTTTGCTGCCATCCATGTTGTATATAGTGACATAGAGATTCTCACGATTATCAAATCTAGATTTCTCCACAGCACCTCGTAAAACCCAGATGTCTTTTTCTAAATCAAATGAAATGTTGTAGATTATTCGTTTATTTTCAGTTGCCAAATGTTCTGTAAGGAACTGTCCAATTTCCAATAGTTTAGCCTCAACATCAACGAAATTTCCAAGTTCTACTAGCTCATATCCGTCCAAAATCATATCGTTGTATTCTTGCTCATATTGAGCAAAACCAGGGTGCTGGAAATTTGAAACGGCATTAGAGTAGGCTTCCAATTTTTTTCTAAAATCGATTCTTTTTAGCTCATCTAAGCTATAACCGTCTTCTGAACCATATGGATCCTCGTCATACGCATATGAGACCTCACTCCATTCTTCAAACAAGTTCCTTACCATGTTGTCAGCAGTATCAATATCCCCTTGAATTACAAGATCTCTTACATCGTCAATTTTTTCATTGAAGGTCTCTGCAAATTCTATAAATCCTGGAAGGAATCTTTTTGTAGTCATACTTAGTTCGACTAAATTTTCTAAAGACTTTGCTCGCTCCAAAACGTTTCCAGCCCGTGCTTTTATTGCATCTTCGTCTTGTTTATCTAAATCAGATTTTATTTTTGGTGCAATTTCGCTTACCCAGACTAGAAGAACTTCAATTCTATCTATTCGAGTGATGGATGGATTGCCAGATGCCATCTGTTCTGCAGTATCCAGAATTTTTAGAGCATTATCAATCAAGAATAGATTATTGTAATCTGCTTGTAGTTCTGCTTGCTCCTTCATTGCCCGATATTCGAATTTTAGAATAGATACAGGGTTTCGTTTTTCTCTTAGTTCAGTCATTGACTGATCAAAATCTGAAACAATCCTCAAAATCTCATCAATTGAAGATGCATTTTCTACCTCATCAAGCAAGGCCTCCCAGTCTTTTAGAAGTCCGCTATCAATACCAATATCTTTAGAAATTTCTACAGACTTGCTGATTCTTGATGAAATATCAATTGTTTTTTTCATCTTTGAAATTTCTGATTCGGATTCAATGATGTTGTCTACTGAGGAAGTTCTTTGGAGTTTAGATTTTAGAGAATTCCATTCAGGCATCAAAATATTGGCCAAATCAGAGTTTTCAGTAGAATTTGAAGAAATGAACCTCTCAACATTGTCCAGGTCGCGTAAGATTATGGCCCCTTGGTGCAGTTTGAGGGTCTCATCCTTATTTTCTAGTACTTCATCAATGCTTGTTTTTGTTTCAAATGTTGGTTTTGTTGCATTCCAATCTGTAATTATTATTTTGTAAAGGTCACTTTGTTTTCTAGATACAACATCCAAATAGCGTGCTTTTCCTAAAAGATCTGCCAAGTCAGATAATTCTGAAGTATACAGAGGTCCCGTACCTCTAGCAAAAATAAATCCAATTTCTTCTTTTACGGGTCTTGGCAGTATGGTGTTTGATTTTTTCATCAAGTTTAGTAGCATATCTTCAATCTCATCAAAAGTCAGGGGTTTAGCAACGGTCTTTTGTGGATTAGCATTACGAACTTCTACAAACGCATCAGATAAAGTATCTAGACCTGTTTTCTTATCCCCAATTTCATAATAAAATACGGAAGTGAAAATATCACTGTCAATAGACTTTGCCACATCAAATGAGATTTCATCATTGTCTAATAATGCAGAAACAGAATCAAGAGATGATGAGATTGCAGGCCTTATAGAAGGATTGATTTCAAAAATAAATTCTTCAGTAAAAAATTCATTTGATAAATCAACGTAAATTTCCTCCAATTCTTGCAAGTCATTGTCAGATACAGCAATGTTCAGTCGATTAAAGAATGTAGTACCAAGTCCAAATTCAGAATCAATTAAATCAATTTTATCTGAAACTAGTTGTTCAGCATTTTCTAACAGTGTTTGCTCAGAAGGTTTTTGATAATAATTAGGTGTGACCTGAAATGTAGCAGTAGTAGAATAATCACCGTAAAATAATTTAATGTCATAATCTCCGCTTAATCCACAAATTCTTCCATCCAATGGAATTACTTCTGTAATGAATACTCCATTTGATAGTGGAATTAATTGCTGTATTTGACACAAATCACCTTGAGGATTAATTATTTGCATTATTAGAAATGCATCATCAAGAGGATTAGCTACCTTACCATAGATAAAAAGAGGCTCTCCTCGGTCATACTGACCGAAAGAATCCAAGATAGTGATTCTATCAGATGACTGGGCGCTGGCATAGACAGGCATCAAAAGCATTATCGCAAAACCAAACACTATTGCCCGTTTTCTCATGAACCTGTGATGGTGTCCTAATCCTACTTAAAATTTAAGAAGGTAAGATAAGTCGGTTTTGTCTGATTTGCAAGGATCATGCCAATGTCATACTGTTCAACATCTTTACTTTTCCAGATAGAGAGGACGGATTTAGCAAAAGCAGACATGTACTATGAAATTGCTCTACAGTTTTGTTTTGGCAAGATTTGCATATCATGCTGATAACTTTTTTGCATTCAGCACATTGCGAAAAATCTAGAAGCATTCCTCCACAAACTCTACATGATTCATCAGGCATTTTCCTTTCAATAAAACGATGAAAAAATTGAATATAAGGAAAACGTAGAACTCGTTCATTCAAACCTAAGATTATAATTGAAAAGAAAGTAAAGCACTGTGTGGATAAAGTAAGAAAAACCTTTGATGAATGGGCACAAAACGGAAGAGCAGAACTCATGGAGAAAGAACATGGAACCAACGTATCAAAATTTTTAGAAAAAATTTCTTTTGAAAAATCTTTTTCATTTTTAGATGTTGGATGTGGTAACGGATGGGTTGTTAGAAAAATTTCATCAAATCCCAAATGTACCAAATCTATCGGCATAGACAAAAGTAAAAAAATGATATCGCAAGCAAAAAAAAATAAAACAAAATCAATAGAACAATACATTCACACCGACATTGAATCTTGGAAATATAGAGGAAAGTTTGATTTTGTTTTTTCTATGGAGTCTCTTTATTATGCTCATTCTATTGATGTGGCATTAGAAAAAATATACAAATTGTTAAAACCAGGTGGAGAATTTTTTTGCGGTACTGATTTTTACACAGATAACAAAGCAACTGCACATTGGGCAAAAATGATGAAATTAAAAATGCATTTGCATTCAAAAAAAGAGTGGAAGAAGCTTTTTGAGAATGCAGGGTTTGAAACTAAAACAAGGCAAATCAAAGATAAAAACCATAGAAAAAAATGGAAACAAGACTTTGGAACTTTGTTTATTATTGGAAAAAAGCCAAAAAAGGAATCTTCAAATTAAATCAGAAACAATAACTCTTGTGTGAGCTGGAGCACGATACGCTGCTACGGCAGAGGAAACTCCTCCCTTCATACAGGAAATGTGATCCGGAGATGGATAATCAGAGATGATTGGCAACGGAGCAGAAAATAATCCGACCTGGTGCACTATGATGGCAAAACCTGAGATTCCCAGAGAAGGAATGAAAAAGACGACCCACATGAAGCAAAGCCAAACAGAACTGTAGGATCCTGTACCAAGTTCAGGTAGGCTGCAAAGCGAAATATCGTGAAAACAAAAGGAGGGTTACTCCCAGCACACTCAATTATTTT
>JACEMX010000076.1 GCA_013867335.1 Candidatus Nitrosomaritimum aestuariumsis | reverse complement strand
GCTAAAAGAGCAGCTCCTAAAAGAAAAGCTCCCGCTAGAAAAGCAGCAGCTAAAAGAGCAGCTCCTAAAAGAAAAGCTCCCGCTAGAAAAGCAGCAGCTAAAAGAGCAGCTCCTAAAAGAAAAGCAGCACGCAGACGATAAGCTGCCTTTTCAAACTTTTTTCTATTCTGATTTACAAGTGTTAAAATAAAATGTTTCTAAATTCGAATTTAGAAACATTACAAATATCTAGTCGTCACTCATCGGCAAGTCTGGCAAGACAAAAACACGTTCAGGCTTAATCTTGAAGATAATTCTTTTTTCATCTTCACGTTTGAATGGATAGTGTTCTCGTCCCATGTATTTCTGAGTCAGTCTGTCGGCATGTTTGTATTCATAGTCTGGAATCATCTCAACTACGGTTCCTCTAATTGTTGTCATGTCAAGTGGGTTGTCTTTTGATACAACTGATACTGCCACTCTAGGATCACGCAAAACGTTTTTGTGTTTTAGTCTGCCTTCTGCAGTGTTTACCATGATGTGTTCATCCTCATAATTTGCCCACACTGGAGATAACTGCGGAGAGCCGTCCTTCATTACAGTTGCAATAAAGACCAAATTTTTGTCGGCAAATAATTTTTCAGCTTTTGCATCCATCATTTCCATGATGAATTCATGCTAGTTAATTATTTCTCCAACAAATTTTCAATCTAAATTAGATTATTTTTTTCCTGGATTTTCAAGCACACTAGTCATTGCTCGATTCATTATTTCCATGACTAGATATTGGGAATAGTCAGTCGGATCGCTGTTTTTTCCCTTCTTTGCTTTTGTGGTTTTTGGAACTAGTCCCTTGAGTATCTTTTCAATTTTTACTGAAGTGCTATCAATTATTTTGGAGTACTTGGAGTCAAAGTCTTCAGGGGCCTCATACCCAAGGAGCTTTGTTGCCGTACTGTAAAATTTTGTAATGGCACCTCGTGATTCTTCAATTTTTACAATTTGGACCAAACCTGAATCTTTTAGAATTTCTAAATGATGTCTAACTGTCGTTAGGGCTTTTTTGTATCCCGTCTTTTTTAGCTCATTTGAGATTTGCTCAGCAGAGAGGGAGTTCTTGTAGAGAATCTCCATGATTTTTGCACGTGCAGGGTCTTCAATTGCACGGGCGTGTTCTATACTTGTTGTAAC
>JACEMX010000183.1 GCA_013867335.1 Candidatus Nitrosomaritimum aestuariumsis | reverse complement strand
TCCTTTGGACAAATTAATGGAACAATTAGTGGAAACGATAATTTATCAGTTGCAAAAGAAAGTGATGTTTTAGTTTTATCAATCCCTTATGAGAACATAGATTCCCTATGCTCTGAGATTTTACCTGAAATTAAGGACAGTTGTGTTGTAGTTTCTCCAATTGTTCCAATGGTAAAAACGGATGTTGGCTTTGAATTTATTCCAATAAAAGAAAACAAACCATTTTCATATCAACTTGTATCAAAGTATCTTAAAGACAAATCAAAACTAGTCTCTGCCTTTCATGTAATATCAGAGAAAAAGCTTGTAAATCCAACACTAGAGCTTGATTATGACATCTTTGTTTGTGGTGATGACAAGGATTCAGTCGGAGTAGTTAATGGATTGATAAATGAAATACAAGGTCTAAGACCAATTTACTTGGGTCCAGGAGAATTATCCTACATGGCTGAAATTGCAACGCCATTGCTGCTCAATGCAATGATTCGCAACAAAATAAAGAATCCAGGAATCAAGATCGTCTAAACTAAATGAGTTCTAATTATTATCGCAGGGGCAGAAACCCAACTACAGCATTTGGGCTTTTGTTTGTAGTAATTGGCGCAATTACTTTGGTAAGACAATTAATTTTATGGAGTCCGGACTTTGTGATACAATTTTTGTTCAATGAAGAAATCACGAGTGAAAAAGTCTCAATTATTACAATGGGAATAGGTGCAGTTATCGTAGCATTAGGATTTAGAAAAAATGAACAAAAGAGATGAATTTTTAAAATCTCAAAAAGTTTTGAGACTAGCTACTGTGGGTAAAAACAAGACACCACATATTGTTCCGGTATGGTACATGTACAGTTCAAAAAAAATCTACATTGGCACATACACCAGAACTCAAAAGGCAAAAAACATCAAAAAAAACAGACGTGTTTCTTTTTGTGTAGATGTTGGAGTTAATGCTCCAAACATTTATGGTGTAAAGGGGGAAGGAAATGCAAATCTCATACTAGAAGAAGCAAAAGTGAAAAAAATTGCAACAAAAATTCTTTTGCGTTATTTTAAAAGTATGAAAAATAAATCTGCCCAAGAGTTACTTGATGATACTGATTGTGTGATTGAGATAATTCCTGAATCGTTTTCAACATGGAGCTATTGAGAGACAAATCTCTCTATCTTATTCATTGCAGACTCTAGTATTTCCATACTTG
>JACEMX010000063.1 GCA_013867335.1 Candidatus Nitrosomaritimum aestuariumsis | reverse complement strand
GTTTTGAATTGAGCACCATAATCACGTACATACACCCACATTGAAAAATCCAATGAAGAGTCATTGAAATCTGTAAATCTGACAACAGGCTGAGTTATGTCTACATGGAGATCCTTATCACAACCACAGCTTGGTCTATTTTTATCTAAGTAGGGGCATCTATTTTGTCTAACAAGATGTCGTCCCTTTGCATCAACAATTTCTTTCATTCCTCGTTTTCCAACTTTGACTAAGATTGAAGCTACTTGTTGAGGGTTATTCAGATATGAAACCCCAACCTTTACAGTTGCTGGAACCAGTTTGTTTTCTTTAGTATAGTTTACAATTTGAGAATTGACCAGTGATCTTGTTGGAATAACTGCGAGTGATTCATGTAAGGCATCACGAACATATGTTACCCTAGGCGTGATTTTGTGCACATATCCATTATATCCAGTATCAAGTGCCACTCTATCTCCTTCCTGGAAAATCTTGTCTTTTCTGATTATCAAATATGCAAAATAATTCTGCATAGTTTCTTGCATTGCCAATCCTAAACCAATTGAAAATCCACCAGTGGCTGTTGCCAATACTATTAGATCTACCCCCCACCATGCAATTACACCAAGGATTGTGGCAACAAAAATTCCTACGGGTAGGATTTGTTTAGCAGATTTAGGTATACCTTCTCGTTTCTTTCTAGCATAGCCAGGAGGTCTTGAGCTAGGAATTAGTGGTTCAAAGCCATTAAGTCTTTTTTCTTCTCGCCAAATATCAATTGGAAAAATTTCATCTGGTTTTGCACCCGGCTTTAATTTTCTTCCAGATTGGTTATTTCCTGTAATACAATTTTTGTAATATTTTTCATATTTTGTACGCTCTGATTTTTTCCATTCTTCAAATGGTTCTTTAACTAATTTTTCATATCCTCCAATTGGATTTCCTTTAGTTGTGCGGAACTGTTCAAGATATTCTAAACCTTCATTGGATTGAAGGTGTTTTTTAAATTCCTCTTCAGGTATTTCTTCTGGTCCTATTTTTGGAGGAACCCATTTGTATAATTTGTGGAATAAATCTCCATCATCATCAGAGAATCCTCTCTGATCAAACCAAGCATCAAAATCTTCCTTTTCAAGTGTTGATTTTTCACGTTTAGTAAGAGCTATTGGGATTAAATGAGATACAGTATAGCCAATTACCAAAATATTGAAAGTATTAAGAATTTTTGCAAAGGTGGCCTCCGCAGACAAGTCTCCATCACCCCCTACATCTTGTTCAAAAACACCTGAAGTCTGCATATACGCATTGGTTGACGTGATAAGGGCTATTGCAAAAACTGGCAAAATAGCCCTGCGAATGAATCTTGCTAAATGAGGTCTAGTATAGTAAATTTTTTGAGATTTTACCCATCCAGAAAATTTCCCATATGCCAATACTATTGAAATGATGCCTACTACCATCAAAATAAAAGCAAATTGCAAAGATTCTGATGATATTAGCAATTGAGATACGTTCTCAAACTCACCCACAGAAATTTGCGATAAATCCTCCTCAGCCATATTCCTACCTTATTCTAAGTCAAAGTCTCTTGAATACAAAGGTTAAGCCACATTATCATATCTTGTTGAAATGATAATCAAAAATTTTTATAATTTTACGATTTTTGTGCCTAAAAATTCTGTAACCTTTAACAATGGTAATCGACCATTATACTAAATGACCTATCAGGAGACAGTCTGGGATGAATCACCTTCGCTAAAATCTTATACACTAGCAAATTTTCGTGAAATCCCCCAAATACAAAAACTTTCAGAGCAAGAACAATTTGAAATGGAGGTTGTAGGAAATGTATTACCATTTAAAGCAAATAATTATGTAATTGAGCAATTAATTGATTGGAATAATATTCCAAAGGATCCAATGTATGTTCTAACTTTTCCACAGAAGGGAATGCTTAAACAAGAACATTTTGAAAAAATGTCAACCACTCTAAAAAATACTTCCGATAAAAAAGAAATTGCAAATGTTGCAAATGAAATTCGCTTACAATTAAATCCACATCCAGCAGGTCAAATGGAACTAAATGTTCCAACTCTTAAGGATGGAACAAAGCTGTATGGAATGCAGCATAAATACAAAGAAACTTGTTTGTTCTTCCCAAGCCAAAGTCAAACATGTCATGCATATTGTAGTTTTTGTTTCAGATGGCCTCAATTTGTTGGAATGGATGAAATGAAATTTGCGATGAAAGAAGGGGAGCAATTAGTTCAGTATCTAATAGAACACCCAGAGATAACTGATGTTCTATTTACTGGTGGGGATCCAATGATTATGAAAGCTAGGATGTTTTCAAAATATATTGAAACGTTAGTTGAAGCAAAACTTCCAAATCTAAAAACAATCAGGATTGGTACAAAATCCCTCTCTTATTGGCCATACAAATTCCTAACAGATGATGATTCTGAACTAATGTTAGATGTATTTAAAAAAGTCACAAAAAATGGTCTACATCTTGCCTTTATGGCACACTTTAACCACCTGACTGAATTATCTACTCCTTCTGTAAAAAGAGCAATTCAAGAAGTTAGAGCAACAGGCGCTCAAATTAGAACTCAATCCCCTCTATTAGCTCACATCAACGATGATGCTGATATGTGGGCAAAAATGTGGACAAAACAAGTTCAATTAGGCTGTATCCCATACTACATGTTCGTTGTAAGAGATACAGGCGCTCAACATTACTTTGGTGTTTCATTGGCAAAAGCTCAAGAAATTTTCCGAAATGCCTACAAAAAGGTTAGTGGACTAGGAAGAACAGTAAGGGGTCCAAGTATGTCAGCTACACCAGGAAAAGTTCAGGTAGATGGAATTGTTGAAATAAATGGAGAAAAGGTGTTTTCCTTGCGTTTCTTACAAGGAAGAAACGAAGATTGGGTATCAAAACCATTTTTTGCCAAATATGATGAGAATGCCATTTGGTTGGATGATTTGAAACCTGCATTTGGAGAAAAATTCTTCTTTGAAGAGGAATTAGAGCAAAAATATGGCGTAAAAATGTCTCATTAGAATTTTTTTCACTCTTTACAAGATAGCTAAAACAATCTTACTAACTAACATTAGTAAATTGGTTTTCTAGAAAATTCAGTTGAACACAGACCAAGTACTACAAACTATACAAGATGAAAACATTACATTCCTAAATTTTTGGTTTGTTGATATTTTTGGAGAATTACATAGACTTGGTATGCCAAGTTATGCAGTAGATAAAAGTAGTTTTGAACATGGTTTAGAAAAATTAGATGCAAGTTCCATACTAGGTTTCAAATCTGTAAATAATTCTGATATGATTTTAAAACCTGATCCTAAATCTTTTAGAATTTTACCTAGTGATTATGATCAAGGAAATAGAAAAAATGCCATTTTATTTTGTGACCTTTATGAGGGAAATACTGTTGAAGAAACAAGATATAATCGAGATTCCAGAGGAATCGCCTTCAAGGCATCAAAGCAGTTAAAGAATTTTGGTGTAACTCATACTAATTGGGGACCAGAAATTGAATTTTTTGTATTTGATACCATAAATGTATACCCTTCACCATATGCTGCTACACATTCCTATGGAGGTTCTGGATATTCAATTGAATCAAAAGAATCTCCTTGGGCAAAAGGAAATGTCAGTACAGCTATTGATATCAAAGAAGGCTATTACCCATCACAACCCAAAGACACTCTTGAAACTTTTAGAAAAGACATTTGCGATGATCTTTACAATCATTTTGGAATAAAAATAGAAGCAGAACATCATGAAGTTGCTACATCAGGTCAATGTGAGATTAACTTAGTTTATGATGAAATGATTGCTATGGCAGATAATGTTGTTGCAGTAAAAAATATTGTAAAAGTAAAAGCTAAAAGAAAAAACAAGGTGGCCACATTTATGCCAAAGCCAATTTTTGGTGATAATGCTTCTGCCATGCATACTCATCAAAGTTTATGGGATGATAAAGTCAATGTAATGTTTGATCCAACTGATGATGTTGCACAAATGAGTCAAATTGGAAGATACTACATAGGAGGAATTTTAGAACATGCTTCTGCTCTTTGTGCAATTACAAACCCCACTACTAATTCTTATAAAAGATTAGTACCTGGATTTGAGGCTCCAGTAAACGTATGTTGGGGAATGGGTAATCGTTCTGCAGCAATTAGAGTTCCAATGTATTATAGAAATCAAGAAAAAAGTAAAAGAATAGAATATCGTGTTCCTGACCCTACAGCTAACATTTACCTTCTTGAAGCAGCACTACTACTTGCTGGCTTGGATGGAATTAAAAACAAAATTGATCCTGGGGACCCTGTTGAGGAAAATGTATACAAATTAAGTCCAGAAAAGAAACGAGAATACAAAATTGGTTCACTTCCTGTTTCATTAAAAGGCGCACTTGATTCTCTTAAAAGTGATCAAAAATTCTTAGAAGATGTATTTACAAAAGACTTTCTTGACAAATATTGTGATTTAAAATATCAAGAATACACAGCATTTGCCCAAACCCCAACTGCATGGGAAGTCTCAATGTATGCAGATTCTTAAAACCAACTGGCACAAACATTAAATTTTTAAATTTGATTCTCATTTCGAAATAAATTCTATAACATTTTTAAAATGAAGATTGATCTTTTTATTATTGAATTACCAACTTATTGTTTTACTATTGATAATTCCAGGATTCTTTGGCGTAGCTTTTGCACATACCGTAGATTCTGTAGGCGAATATAGACTAGAAATAGGATGGATGAATGAGCCTGTAGTATCTGGCGAAACAAATGGAATAGAACTATTTGTTAGCCCTCTAGAACCGGAATTACCATTAGAAGAACAAGAATTCAAAAATGGTATCGCTGGATTACATAAATTTTTGAAAATGCAACTTATTCTAAAGGATGAAAAAATTACTCTGCCTTTATCCCCTGATCATAATATTCCTGGAAAATATTATGCATATGTTAATCCAACTGTTGCAGGATTCTATCAAGCAAACATACTTGGAAACATTGGAAATACAACAGTTAGTCTCTCAATGCATCCTCCAAAAGTTGATGAAAGAGGATACATAGAATTTCCTGAATCTTCTGATCTAACTCTAAATCAACTAATTGATGGACATACTGCTGTGGTTGGAGAAGTAAACGATTTGAAAGAAACTGTATCTAAACTTGAACAGTTAGATTCAGGAAATGAAATAAGTTATGCTGGAATTGGGCTTGGGATTATTGCAATTATAATAGCTGGGATATCGCTAGCAAGATCCAAAAAATAATTACTTCATTTTGTTATAGATGAAATAAAAAATAGCACCTGAAGCAATAATTCCCAAACCTACAAGAATAATTTCAATTTCAAATTGTGTTGCCATGTATATTGTAGCACCTAAACCAAATAATGGTAAAACAGGAAATTTGCCAATATTGATAGGAACTTTGTATGGTCTTTCTTGATCTGGCTTAACATATCGCAGCAATATAACCGCCAAATTAATCATAGCAAAAGTCACAACTACTGCAAACACAACAATATTTGCAACAATTACAATATCACCAATAAAAGAAAAACCAATAGCTGCTACTAGGATGAGAATAACCGCAATCCATGGAGTTTTAGTTTTCTTATGAATTAATCCTAGTTTGGATGGCAAAGATCCATCTCTTGCCATTCCATAAAATATTCGTGCACCAGCTACAAGAGTAATCAAAATAGTACTTGCTGTAGCAAACAACGCAATAATCGATAAAATAAAATGACCTTGCTGACCTAACCTTTGCTCAGCTACAAATGCAAGTGGAGCAGAAGATTCTGCAAGTTGTTCCCAACCAATTATTCGAATCGAAGCTAATGAAACAAGAATGTAAATTATTGTGGTAATCAAAACTGAAAGCATTATTCCTCTTGGCATTGTTCTTTGTGGTCTCTTTACCTCCTCAGCAACATTGGCAATATCTTCAAATCCAATAAATGCAAAAAATACTAAAATAAATGCCAGAATAATCCCATTTACTCCAAATGGATTTTCAAAATAATTAATTTCAGATTCTAATGGAAAAGAAAAACCAACTACAATAATAATTGCTAAACCAATAATGGTTACTATAGCAAAAATTGTATTAGCCCAAGCAGATTCTTTTATTCCAATAAAATTCACAAGTGATAAAACTCCTAAAATTATTAGAGCTGAAATTATTATGGGAATATTTGTTAATTCCTCTACATAACCGCCAAAACCTAATGCTACTGTTGCTGCAACTATAATTGATGTTAAAATTGTTAACCATCCTACAAGAAATCCAATGAAATTACTACGAAATCCTTCTTTGACAAATACATATTCTGCAGCAGCCCTTGGAAATAATGCAGTTAATTCAGAATAACTAAGTCCTGCAAAAGATGCCACGACTGCCCCTAAAATAAAAGAAATCCATAATGCATTTCCTGCAAAACCCGCTGCTTCACCAATTAGGACATAAATTCCGGCTCCAAGAATTAGTCCAACACCATACATTGTAAGATGGAATAATCCTATATGCCGACTAAGCGAACTCATTTACTCTCCTATTATCTGCAAAACTAAATTTCTTGTTCTTTTCCTCGTATCTAATTCTACAAACATAATTTGTTACCATGTACCTAGGCATAATTGATGATCTATCAGGGGAATGGTAAGTGAAGGTCCAAGCAAGGAGACTTACATGAGAATGACCATTTCCATCTTCATAAATTCCAATATTGAGAATCAAACATATAATTTTCCTATTAAATCATCTATAAGTTGAAAGAATTCTCTATTAATTGAAATTTAATACATTTCTTTATATTTTAATTTAAGATCCTCATGTGGAATCACATCTGAAAAAGCCTTTACGACATCAGTTTTGCTAACCAGACCCACAAGATTATTGTTTGAATCTAAAACTGGTATTCCACTTATTTTCTTTTTAATCATTATACTAGCTGCCATTGCCAAATCTTCTTCTTGGTTTATGATTACGAGATTTTCTTCAACTAAATCATTTACAACTAGATCTTGATTTAGTGGAAGAAGGTAATCCCGAGAACGCGTATTTCCCTTTGTAAAATAATCACTGTGTGTAAGCAAAGTATTGCTTGAAATTAAACCAACAGCAGTACCATTTTCATCAGTTACAACTAATCTTGAAACATGATTTTGATTCATTAAACTTAATGCGTATTTGATAGAATCTGATTTTCTACACGTTACAATTTTAGTATTCATAAAATCTTTTACCGAATATTTTTTACCAAATATATTGGCATAAGCTTTTACTAAATCTGTCCTAGTCACAATTCCATACAAATTCTCATCTTTATCAACTATAATCACTGAACCAATTTTCAAACTATCCATCTTAGAGGCACATTGATAAAAATCATTTTCAAGATCATCAGTAATTAACACAATATTTTTTTCCATTACATGGTCAATAGGAATTTCATTAATGGCCTTTGATGTTTTATTATCTTCTAGAAATCTGTTAATATCTCGTTCAGTAATAATTCCTATAGGTTTTGTATCTTCAGAAATTACTATTCTTTTTATTAAATTAGACTGCATTTTTTGTAATACTTCAAAAATTGAAGAATTTGGAGGACTAGTAATCACAGAAGTAGAATAAAATTTTCCCATAATTTTATGATGAATTTTTTGATTTAAAAATGATCATTGATTATCAAAATTGGTTTCATTAAAAGAAAATAGGATAAAAATTTAGGAAATATTTGGCACTACCTCAATCTCTACATTGCTGCCATTAAAGGATGTAGCAATTGCTTTTATCTTGCTTTTGTAGAGGAAGTATTTTTTCCCATCATCGCTAATGGAACCTGATATTCCAAGCAATTTGTTGTCATGGAGAGTTTGTAATCTTCTATATACAGTACTGATAGGAATCTTTGTTTCAGCACTTATCTCCATAGCGGATTTTGGCTTTGCCATGGCTATTTCCAAAATTGCACGGCAATATTTGTCAGACATTACCTCAAGAATTGCATCTTTTCTTGAGTCATCTTCAATTTTTCTTCCTGAAATTAACGCTTGCATGTATACTCTTGGTTAATTTTGGATTTAATAGATCAGTATACGATGCAATGCAGTGCAATATAGATAATAATACGCCTAAAACTCCTCTATGAGCTTTAAATTGGACTTTACTATCATCCTTCATAATGTTATTCAAAAATATCTTGGTGCCATTTGATCTATCCGGTACTTCAAACCAAGCTTTCAAAGTGGCACTAGACATTGCACAAAAATATGATTCAAAAATTACTCTCATAACTTGTGTAGAAGGAGATGCATGGCATCACAAATTTTATGATGCTAGAGCCGATGCTGAACTCCTAAAAAAACAAACTAAAGTAGCCAAAAAATATATGGAAAAACTTGAAGCATCAGCAAACAAAGCTGGAGTCAAAATTAAACTACAAATTTTGAAATCTACTTCCGTAGTAAAGGACATTACAACATTTGCAAAATCAAGAAAAATGGATCTGATAGTTATGAGCTCCCATGGCAGAACCGGTCTTGACAAAATAATTCTTGGAAGTGTAGCTAACGGCGTTATTCAAAGAACAACAACTCCAGTTCTTTTAATAAAATAGTTGAGATGAGATTTAGCTGATCTCAATTATAGGAAGTGGTTTGGTTGGTTCTTCAATTGCTTTTTTATGTGCTGCAAATGCAATAGATGATATTATACTACTAAATCGAACAAAAAGTAAAGCAATTGGTGAAGCATTAGATATTTCAAATGCTATTCCAAAAAATTCTGATATTACTATTAAAGGAACTGACGATTATTCGGAAATTAGTAATTCAAAAATCATTGTAATAACTGCAAGTACTGGAGTCTATTTAAAAAATAGAAATGAGATGATAGATGCTCAAGTAAAAATGATTAGAAATATTGCTAATGAAATCAAAAAAAATTGCAAATCACCAATTGTCTTAATAATTTCAAATCCTGTAGATGTGTTGACTTATTTTTTCATTAAAGAAACAGGATTTTCAAGAAATAATGTGATAGGAATTGCCTCAGCTCTCGATTCTAGTCGATTTAGATATTTACTCTCAAAAAAAATTGGAATTAATCAATCTCAAATATCTGATGCATTTGTTTTAGGAGAACATGGGGATTCTATGGTCCCGGTTTTCTCAAATACAAAGATTGATGGAAAAAATGTTCTAACTATCATTAATTCCTCCCAAAAAATAGAAATCACAGAAGAAATTCGTGACTATTGGAAATCTTTGAGAAATTTTAAAAGCAGATCGCAATTTGGAATTTCAAAAAATACATTTGATGTGATATACTCAATCTTAAACAATCAATCTTTGTTAAGCCCAACTTCAATTCTACTAGAAGGAGAATACAATCAAAAAAATGTCTGTATGGGAGTCCTCACCACTATTGATTCTAAAGGAATTTCAAAAATTCATCAATCAGAACTTGATGAATCTGAAAAAAAATCTCTTGATCATTCTGCTCAAATAATTAGAAACAACATTGAATCTATCTAAAATTAAACCAAAAAATGCAATCCATATCCTATAAAATAAGCAACTGTAGCTGCAATACCGCCAATAATTAGAGTGTAGAATCCAGATCTAATTTTGGATTTTTTAACAATCTTCCCTTTTATTATACCAACTATGAAAAAGGCACACACCACAAAAATGGTTGAATAAAAAAATGCTTCAGAATTAGGATCAATTCCCATTGCCATAAATGCTAGAAAAGGAATTAGAGGAATTAATCCAATCAGATTAAAACCCACAAAAGTACTTAGAGAGCTATCGAGTGGCTTTTTTTCATCTTCTATCAGTCCCAGCTCTTCTTTCATCATTGTATCTACCCAAACTTTTCGTCTAGATGTAATTATTCGAACTATCTCTTCTAGTAGTTCGTCTTTGAATCCTTTTTTACTATAGATATCCCTAATCTCGTCTTTCTCTTGCTCTTCTAGATTATCTATTTCCCATTCCTCTTGTTTTCTTTTCATTTCGATGTATTCATTTCGTGCTTTTGAGGCTTGATAGTTTGCAGCCGCCATAGAAAACCCATCTGCAAATAAGTTTGCAAATCCTAAAATCAAAATTATTCCAGGAGACAATGAGGCTCCTACTACACCTGCAACTATTGCAAAAGTAGTAACAGCTCCATCAATAGAACCATAAATAAAATCATCAAAATGCCAGTTCATGATTACATTTCAGAATTTCTCATTATTTTAATAGATTCTCTAAATCTTTTCAGTTTACAATTGCTCTTGTGATATCTGTTTTGCTAATAATTCCTGCAATAGAACCATTTCCATCAAGCACCACCAAACCACTAACATTATTTTCAAGAATTAGGTTACAAGCATTTGATAAATCTTCATTAAATTTTATCGAAACAATACCTTTAGTCATAACTTCTCGAGCAAGAGAAATATTTCCAAATCCTTCCTCAGATAAAAATCCCTTTCTAATTTGATCCGAAATAGTGAATCCAGAATCATCTTCCTCACTACCTAATTCAATTGAAATCCTAAAAAGATCTCTAAACGATATTATTCCTATTGGTTCTTCATTTTGATTTTTTACAATAATTCTAGAAACTTTATTTTCTAACATTTTCTTTACAACCTTGAATAAAGGTGCAGCAGAATGAGTATAGACATAATCATGAGTCATATAATCAACAACTTTTTTGTCAGATGGATTTTCTAAATAGAAATTTACCAGATCTGTTTTAGTAAATATTCCCTTTACATTATCTTCAGAACCAATTGTAAGTGAACTTACTCCTTTTTCAATCATTAAATTTGCAGATTCTTTTGGAGATAAATCCTCCTCAACAAATAGTATTGGTTTCATTATCTTACTAATAGGAATATCATCAAGTCCTTGTTTAGATGTCTCAGAAAAAAGAAACAGTCCTACATCTTTTTCAGTAATAATTCCAACTGGTTTATTTGCCTCAACAACAATTAGTCTACTTAATTTAGATTCTAGAAGTTTTTTTATTACGTCTGAAATTGTTGAATTTTTTAAAATCGTGATTGGTTTGTTAGATAATTCATTTATTGACAACAACTATCACCACTTTGATTTGTATAAAAAGATCAACATAATTTTCATTTTTGAATATCAATCAAATTTTATTAAAATTTAAAATTTCAAGCATGGAAATCATAGTCTTTTTATATATTTGAAGATTGAACCAGACAATTATGGCAAAATTCAAAAAAATTCTTGTTCCAATTGATGGATCTAAGAATGCAACAAGAGGCCTAGACAGGGCAATCGAGATTGCAAAAGAAAGTAATGCCGAGATAACTGGATTTTATGTATTTCATTTGCCACTCCTAGCTGGTGTAAAATATACACAGAAAATGAAAAATGAAGCACAAGAAAAAGCTGTAAAAGCAATTGGACCCGCAATGAAACGAGCCCAAAAAGCAGGAGCTTTATTCAAGTACAAAACTGGAGGTGGTCATACTGGCTCTGAAATTGTCAAATTTGCTCAAAAGGGAAAATATGACATGATTGTAATCGGGGCAAGAGGAATGGGTGGTGCAAAAGAGACCTTCCTTGGAAGTACCTCAAATTATGTAATGCATAAAACAAAAATTCCTGTTTTAGTGGTAAAATAGACAAATGTGGGACATCCCACCATTTTTCTATTATTGATTTTTTATAACTGGTTTTCAAATAAAATATTCTTTTTATTCGATATACTTCATATTTTGTATATCAATAACATAGAAGTATACAATATGATTAGATCAAATAAAAATCTGTGATATACATGGTAGAAAGTAATTACGACATACTTGGAATTGTGGAAGGATCCACTGAAAAAGAAATTAGGGATGGCTTTCGGAGATTAGCCCTTCAGTTTCATTCAGACAAGGGAGGTGACAATGAGCAATTTATTAAAATCAAACAGGCTTACGAGGATCTAAAAATCGGCAAAAAGTACCCTGATACTGATGTAGAAAAATTACGAAATTCAAGAGTATTCACTGGAGATTCAGAAGAAGACATAAGAAGAAAAAATCGTATTTTAGGTCAAGAGTTATCAAAGGAAATGAAAACAGCTCAGGAATGGGCTGCCGCATTAAACAGATCTAATTCTACTGCTTCCAGATTATTTGGGTCCAAAACTCTTGGAGAAATTGAACTAGAAAGAAAAGCAAATGGTGCTCTTTCAATTAAGGGGAATTTCATGGCTGGAGATTTGACTTATGATGGACCAATCATAATGCAAGGAAATATCACTAGCCCATCATGGACCGAAGAATTCAGAACAAACATCCATCTCACTAAAGGAGATTTCAAATTTGTAGACCCTATTGAAAACAAATACAGAATTGAAAATGGAGCTAGAATTCAGATCGATAATGGAAATGCTGTTGTAGGAAATATTTTTGGTAGAAAATACAAAGTTCAAGATCCTAGTGGTAGAGTTGGAGTATATCAAACTCTGGAACATAGAACACAAATCTCTGCTCCTAGAGGAAAAATCATTGCAGAAAATGTAGTCAATACCGTATATCTTGAAGCAGATACAATCATAGCATTGAATCTTGAAGATGATGTCCATCTAAAAGGTAGAGAGATTTTACTTTATGGAAGTAAAGTAACATATGACGTTATAATTGAATTGAAAAAAAATGGAATCCTTAGATTTTTTGAAAGTTTTTCCGTTCAAGGAATTAGTAATGATGTAAAAATCAGATTAGAAGATGGTAAAGAAATTAGATTGTTTGACATAAAAACTAAAAAAATAAAAGATTTGGCAGATGAATTTGTCCCAAACAAAAATAATTACAACAAAGATGATACAATGGTTGGGAAAGGATTTACCGTTACATACCAAATGCTGGAAAATTTAGACAAAAAACCTTCAAAATCTAGATGGAAACTAGGCTTTTAGCCTTAAAATTTCTGACTGTGTTTAAATAATTAGATAAATTTACAATAATCAATTACTTCTCAAATCAAAGACTTGATATTCATATAAAATACTACAAGAAGTGAATTGGCAATATCTTTTGCTATTGATAAAAAATTAATTATTTTGGTAATGATTGTTTCAATCATTGCATTATCAATTACTGCCTTTTTGAGTTTTAACTATGCTGAACAGATTTTAAAAGAAAGAACAGGAGAACAACTGTTTGGAGAATCCTCTATACGTGGAGATACAATCAGACTATTATTAGAATCCCGAATTGAACAGAATCAAATCATCTCTACAGATCCAATGATCCAAATTCTTGTAAATGAATTAAATCAAACACCAGATGATGAAGTTAAGAAAAAAATTGAAGAAAAACGAAGGGACTTTTTAACACAAATTCAAGCATTTCAAACTCTAATTGGATTTTCTATAGGATTTGAGGATGTACAAATAATTGGAAAAAATGGAGATGTTTTATTTTCTCTTGGAAGAATTGAAAAAAATAATTTTATCAATGATCCCTTATTTGAAAAAGGGATAAAATCTTCATTTGTAGAGTTTGAACCTTTTCAAAATAATAAAAAATTGATTGTTATATCTCCTATTTTTGCAAAAGATAGCAAACTGGGAGATGAAGCAATCGGAGTAGTAATATCCAGAATGAGAACTGCCGCTATTGATAATATCTTACTAAATAGGAGTGGACTGGGAGAATCTGGAGAAATCTACATCGTAAATAGAGACTTCTTAATGCTATCTGAATCTAGATTTATTGAAAATACCATCTTCCAACAAAAAGTAGATACTCTTGGTGTTCAAAAGTGCTTTAATGAAGAACTCAATTACGAGGGACTTTATCCAGACTATCGAGGAATTCCAATTTACGGATCAACTTACTGTGCAAGTGATTTAGGATTTGTACTATTAGCAGAAATTGATGAAGCCGAAACAATCCAACCAATTCTTATTCTACAAGAAAGAATATTCGAAACTGGTCTCTTAATTACCACTGGCATGGCAATCATCGCTTTTATTATCTCAAGAAGCCTCTCAAAGCCATTAATTAAACTAAAAAATGCCGCAAACACAATCGCAGATGGTAATTTTGAAGTCAGGACAAAAATTAAGACTAGAGATGAAATAGGCGAACTTTCACATGCATTTGATTTGATGGCTCAGAAGCTTCAAGATTCTTTAATTGAAATTAAAGAAAAAGAAGACGTAATAAAACAGCAAGAAGACATCTTGCTACAATTTTCAGATTATAGCGAAAAATATTGTGTCTGTATGGTGGATATGATCAGTTCAACAAAAATTACTTCGCAACTATCTGATTCACAGGCTAGTGAATTTTATAAGATTTTCTTAAACTCAGTTGCCCTTACTGTTAGAAATTTTGGTGGTATAGTTGTAAAAAATATTGGAGATGCTTTATTATTTTATTTCCCGGTTCTTAATGCAGAAAAAGAACTTACCATCAAAAAATGTCTTAATTGCTGTTTAACCTTGGGAGAATCTCATAAAGATATTGTTAAGCAACTAAACAAGGAGGGTTTACCTTCTGTTAATTTTAGAACTAGTGCTACTTTTGGAATAGTAAGAATAGCAAGAACTTCAACATCATCAGTTAATGATATCTTTGGAACTACTGTTAATAGATGCGCAAAAATAAACAGAACTGCACCTGCAAATGGGTTAATAGTAGGAGAAGAATTTTATGAAAATGCAAAAAATTTAGAAAATTACAACTTTAAGAAAATCTCAAGCGAAATTGTATCTCCAGAACATGGTTTCGTAGGTTATGTTGTTACAAGAAATCTAAAAAAGAAAGATAATTCATAGTCAAAAACTAAATCTTTTCCGTTGATTTCTGTTTTGTAGAAATATCAAATGATTCTTCCACATTTGTGACGAATATCTTACCGTCTCCTTTTTGACCCGTATGGGCAGTATCCATTATCGCTGAGACTACAGAATTTACCTCAGAATCGTTTACTACTGTAATAATCACATCTGTGGAATTAAATTCAATTTGTTTTCCACCAATTTCTGGTCTGTCTCCTGCACCCTGTCCCAAAGATTCTATGAGGGTAACTCCACCTACACCGGTATCTCTAATTGCTTTCACCACTTTTCTTGAGATCTCACTTTGGACAACAGTTTCTATTCGTTTCATGTAATTTTTAAGGAAAATTGCGATTTAAAAATATCTTTTAACAATTTCTAATTATCATTTCTGAAAATCAATAACGAAAATCTGCTTATGCTTATATGAGATGAAAAAAGCAATTTATCGTATATTGTATATTTGGACTATAATTTTTTCAATAGGATTAATTTCATTATTCTCAACAGCATATGCTGAGGATTACATAATTGACATTCCTTATGGCGCTTTCAATCCCGAACTAAATACGCCTGCAGAAGTTTGGTATTCCCCTCCTGTCATCTCAATAACTGTTGGAGATTCAATTACTTGGTATAATGATGATAAAGAAGGTCATACCGTCACAAGCGGAGAAGGCTCTGGAAGATTTGGTTGGATGAGTGATAACTTCGGAACCCCTGATGGATATTTTGACAGCGACAGATTCATGCCAGGTGAATCATGGTCTTTTACTTTTGATGAATCTGGAACTTTCCCATATTACTGTACAATTCATCCATGGATGGAAGGAGTAGTAATTGTTGAGACAGAAATACCAGATTACCCTCATGATGCAACTGGACAAAAATTAGAGTTCCCACTTTTACAATACACTCCAGACAGAAAAATAGAAGTTAATCTTTCTTGGGATCCGCCAGTCATTAAAACCCATGAAAAAATTCAATTTGTTTATCAATTTTATGATCCATCAACAAACTCTAACTTAGCAAACATGAAGTATGACTTTATAGTTTTTCAAAATGGAAAAGAAATTTTTCGTGATAGTGGATTAAACCAAATTGGCGGAGATTACCGAAACTTTGTTTTTGATGAATCTGGATCAATAATTGTTAGAATAGAAGGAGTTCAAACTTCTTCTATTTTAGCAGAAGAAAGTGTGACTGTATCAGGAAACGTCCAGACCAAAGCACAAAGGTCAGTTGATTTTACCGGCGTAGTTTATGACAATCCAGAAAGAACCACTCATGAAGCTTATCATGTAAAACCTGCACAAAGACTTACTTTTTATTATGAAATGGCCATGGCGATTATTTTAATCCCTGCTGCCATGTTTATCGGAATCATAATCTGGTTGAAACGATCACCTAAAATCCCTGAAGGGAAATCAAGCGCAGTATAATTTTAAAAATATAAAAATAAATTGAAAATGATTGAATTCGACTAGTCTACTAGTTCGGTCCAACCTTTTACGAAGACTGAATCTTTGTGGAGTGGAACTGGTTGTCCAACAGTAAAGTCCATTGGTCTCATCCAAAAGATTGCTTTTGTTGGGCATACACCAATGCATGCACCATCAGAAATACATCTTTCTGGGTAAAAGACAAATGCTTTACCTCTCTTCCAGCCTTCAACTGGTTTTACTCTAAGGACATCTGGACCAAGTGTTGTACAGATTTCTACACATAGTGCACATCCGATACACATTTGTTCGCTGATGTCGGGAATAATTCCTACTGGCATTACAAAAATTTTTCAGCTTTTGATCTTTATATAATTTACCAAGAAAAATGAGATTATAACACCGTTTCAAATTTTATAACGCCGTTTGAAAATTTGATCGCAGTATTATAATTATTTTATAATGTTAAAAGATCTTACATTTTCCTCAGTTTTATCTAGAACATTGAGAACCAAACCTAATTCAGATGTAATTAGGTTGTAGAAACCAGCATTTTTTGATCTAATCAAGTGTCTACCTGTTGGAGAAAGAATGTACTCATTACTTTCATTTTTTCTAGTCATGGCCGTTATCACAATAAGCGAATTTGAATACTTGGCCACAGAAGACAGTAACATTATTGCTGAATTGATAAACCTCACATATTCTAACTCATCAAACATGTTGTAAAGTCCATTTAAGGTATCTAAGATTATTAGGCTTTTTTTACTTTCAATTTTTCTGATTATCTCTTTAATGTCATCAATGAAGGTTTCTCCATTAGAAACCAAAATCTCTAATTTCTCATTTTTTTTAATTATACCCGAATTCACGTAACCACTATACAATAAATCAAAATCTAAAAAAACAACTGGGACATCTGCTGATTCTACTAACTTATTCAAAAATTCAGTTTTAAAAAAAGGATTAGATGATAAAATAAAGTTAAGATTTTTTTCTGAAAATTTGTTTTTTATTTCCAACAAATCTTTATCAAAAACTTGGTTAGGATTTTTATCCAACACTAATTTACTTAATCACAGATATAATAATGAATTTTAACTCAAAAGATATCTCTGAGGATTTCTCAACTGATAAAATCTATCTAAACAATGCTTCTGTCTCAATAATGCCTAA
>JACEMX010000049.1 GCA_013867335.1 Candidatus Nitrosomaritimum aestuariumsis | reverse complement strand
CAAGATGACTTTGCCGTAGTTTTTGCAGCCATTGGTGTGCAATACAGTGAAGCAGAGTACTTTAGAAGAAGTCTTGAAGAATCAGGTGCTCTTAAACGAAGTGTTCTTTTCTTAAACACAGCAGACGATCCTGCAATTGAAAGAATCATTACTCCACGTGTTGCTTTAACAGTTGCAGAATACTTGGCTTTTGAACTAGGAATGCACGTTTTGGTTATTCTTACAGACATGACAAACTATGCCGAAGCATTAAGAGAAATCAGTGCAGCAAGAGAAGAAGTCCCAGGAAGAAAAGGATACCCAGGTTATCTTTACACTGACTTGTCAACAATTTACGAAAGGGCAGGAAAACTAAACGGCAAAAAAGGAAGCGTAACACAGGTGCCAATTCTTTCAATGCCTTCAGATGACATTACCCACCCAATCCCAGACTTGACTGGGTATATCACAGAGGGTCAGGTGGTACTTGGCAGAGATTTATTCAGACAAGGAGTTTATCCTCCCGTAAACATCTTGATGAGCCTTAGTAGATTAATGAAAGACGGAATTGGTGAAGGAAGTACCAGAGCAGATCATGGTGAGGTTTCTAACCAGGTTTATGATGCATATTCTAGAGCACAAGAAGTTAGGGCTCTTGCAGGAATTGTTGGTAAAGCAGGATTAACACAAATTGATTTGAAATACATGGATGTTGGAGATGCCTTTGAAAAAGAGTTCCTAACACAAGCAACTGATGAAAATAGAACCATTGAAGAAACCCTAAGCATCTTGTGGAAGATTGTTTCTAAACTCCCAAAGAATGAGATTACAAAAATCAAAGACAAATACGTAGACCAATACTATCAGGAAAAGTAGCATAATGTCATTTGGACAGAATGTAGCTGCGACAAAAATTGAACTGCTAAAATACAAAAAATCTAGCCAAGTTGCAGTAATGGTTCAGAAAATCCTTGATGACAAGCGTAAAGTTTTACTAAAAAACATCGAAGAGATGATTCAAGAAGCCTCTAAAGCAAGAGGGGGAATCTGGGATCCTTTACAAGACATTTACAAATCCGTTAATGAGGCATATTTGGCACTTGGTACTGGAACAGTTGACTCTGTTGCCGAATCGACTCCTCCGGTAATGGAAGTTGATATTAATGTTAGACGAGTTGTAGATGTAAAAATTCCTGCACTTACCGTAACTGAAAAAGATACAAAGTCAATGCCATATGGTTTTGCAGACACAAACTCCTCTATTGATAGAGCAGCAAAACAGATCAAAGTTTTACTTCCAAAAATCTGCAAAGCCGCTGAATATGAAAACTCGATATTCAGCCTCGCAAAAGCACTTGAAAAAACACAAAAACTTCTCAACGCACTTGAAAATGTAATTATACCTCAGTATAAGGAAAAAATTCGATTCATTCTTGCAACGCTTGAAGAACGTGAAAGAGAAGATTTCGCAAAGTTAAAAAAAGTCAAAGCTAAGATGGAGAGCGGTAGTTAATGGCAAAAGAAGAAATAAAAAAATTAATTGAAAATTCTAAAAAAGTATTAGATCAAGACAATGAGAATTTCTCTCAATCAATAAAAGACGATCTTCAATCTTTCAAGAAAAAGACTTTGGATAAAATTTGATCCAAAAACACTATCATGATTTAAATATGGAACGGAAGGGGGCTTAAACATACATGAAACCTATTGTATTAGCACTTTTGACAACACTTGTGATTTCAGCTATAGGCCTCACTGGTACTGCATATGCTCAAGAATCTGGAGCAGATGATGGAACTGGAATGAAACTACTAGGTGCTGGTTTAGCATTTGGTATGGCAGCATTCGGAGCTGGTATTGGTTTAGGTCAAGTAGGTGCAGCAGGTCTTGCAGTAATTAGCGAGAACCCAGCGTTGCAATCAAAAGTATTCATCTTCGTAGGTATGGTAGAATCAATCGCTATCTACGGTATAGTCATGATGTTTATCATCCTGGGACAGTAGGCCCAGTCTTAAACTCTTTTTAAAATTTTTAGATTTTTTAATTGTATTTTAGCTGATTCACATCTAAAACTCGTCCACAATATCTGCACTTGAGTACTCGTCCTTCTTTGTCAATTACATCCATTATGGATTCAATGTGCTCATGACTGTTAGTTATACAATCTGGATTAGAGCATCGGAAAATTCTGTCGATTTCATTTGGTAGGGCAACCCTTCTTTTTTCAACTAGTTTGTAGTTTTTGATCATGTTAATTGTCGCCTTGGGAGCTATTACTGCTAATTTGTTGGTGTCATCATCTGCCAAGAACTTATTTTCAACTTTTATGATGTCTTTCTTCTTAAACTTGCCACTTGGAACATTCAATGCAATAGTAATCAGACTTCCATCGCTCCCATCAATTTGAAGAGCATTGAGAACTTGAAGGCCCTTACCTTCATCAATGTGGTCAATTACAGTTCCTTCCTTGATTCGTCGAACCATGAGTTCGGACTCTTGCATCAGAATACTTTGTATAGTCACCAGTATATATTATTGAAAGAGTGAACGATTTCTTCAACAAAGACATTATTTCGATCAAGGACTACACCAGAGACCAATTAGAGAACATCTTTGAGTATACTGACAAGATGATGGCACTGGATCCCATAAAGAGAAGAGAAATTTGCAAAGGTAAAACACTGAGTTACTTGTTTTACGAACCTAGTACCAGAACACGTCTAAGTTTTGAATCTGCAATTGCCTCCATTGGAGGAAACTCTTTGGGAATATCAGATATTTCTTCCTCATCCACCCAAAAAGGTGAGAGTCTGGGAGATACTGTAAAAATAATGTCTATCTACTCAGACGTTCTTGTTTTGAGACATCCACTCGATGGCTCTAGTAGATTTGCATCTGAAATTTCATCAAAACCTGTAATTAATGCAGGGAGCGGAACAGAAGAACATCCCACACAAGCAATACAGGACTTGTTTACAATCAAAAAAGAAAAGAAAAAGATTGATGGACTAAAGATTGGAATTGTTGGTGATTTAAAATATGGCCGAACTGTTTACTCTCTTTTATCTGGACTAGGAAACTATGATGTTGAAGTTCATTTAATTTCTCCTGAATCATTACGAATAAGATCAGATTCCATTTATGATATTAAGAAAAAAATCTCCTTTACAGAATCAACTGATATTGAAGAACATATTGATGATCTTGATGTTGTTTATGTAACGAGAATTCAAAAAGAACGATTCCCCGATGAGGAAGAATATCTCAAAGTAAAGGGAAGTTACATAATCGGACTAGACTTGTTACAAAAAATGAAAGATGATACAATTATTTTACATCCATTACCTAGACTAGATGAAATCGCAACAGACGTTGACAAAACAAAAAATGCAAAATATTTCCAGCAAGCAGAATATGGAAAATACACTCGTGCTGCAATGCTTGGTTTGATTCTCAATGAAAATGGATTCTAAGCAAACTTTCTCTTTGCAAGATTTCCGTATTCCATATATCTGAAGAGAACCCAACAGTAGTAAGTTTGACTTTAACTAAGATTCTTCCAATCTTCCCATTGGATTTGGTTTTGTTTCCAAGACAAGAGCTGCCTTTGCGAATATTTGAGCCTAGATACAAACAACTTGTAGATGATTGTATGCTTAGCGATGGCCAGTTTGGAGTATGCCTAGCAGATCAAAACAATCAGGTGAGAGGCTGGAATGGGCCAAAAAATGTGGGGACAATTGCAAAAATTACCAAATGTGAAGATGTTGAATTAGATGGAATGCAAGTACAAATTGAAACAATGGGACGAAGTAAATTCAAAATAAAAAAGATTATTCCGCCATCAATTGATCTTCCTGAAAATTATGATCCTTATACTATGGAAGGTCATCAGGCAATCTCTGATCTAAATGAAAACGCAAGAGATGATGATAAAATGTATCTGAGAGCCGAAGTAGAACTAATTCCTGAAATTGATGATAATGTTTCACTCAATCAATGGGATCATCTGATTGACTTGTGGAAGAAAAAAACTGCCAAACAAGCTTTACCACAAGTAATCGAACCTGCAGCACTTGATCAAATTCTAACTCAATACTATCTAACGACCGATACTCCCACAATTGATTATGTTTACTCTCTGGCAGCACTTGGAGCACAGGATCCAGAGGAACTACAACCAATTTTGGAGGCAAATTCTATGGAAGAACTGATTCAAAGATTTGAGAATTTAATGACAATAAAATAGCCCTAAAATATTGAACTATAATGTTGCCAATACCCAAACTTGGAATTCTTTTACTTGCTATGGTTTTGATATTCCCCATAAGTAATGTGTATGGTCATGGATTGGGAATTGATACAATTTCATCAGTCGATATTCAAGGAAAAGAAATCTCCATTTCAGTAGAACTTCCTTTATCTTTTGATAATTTAGAGGAAAAACAAATTACAATAACTGCAATAGAAGATGAAGAAAAGGAAAATGCCAAAAATGTAACTTTTCTTATCGGCCTATTTCATGAAAATGAAATGATTTTTCGTAATTATTTTTTCACGGAAAATGGTGTTCTTCCAATTAAGGTAATCCCCACACAAGATGATAAAATTACAATTAATGGGGAGCAAGATTCTCTTTTAGGAGCATGGTATGGGACAGACTCAAATCCACTTGAAATCACCGGTCCAATTTTTACTTCAGGGGGATTGTATAATTTTGAAATCGAGGTAAGAACACTAGATGAGCCTACAAACATTGTTGAAGACTCTGGCGTTTATAATGCAGATTTGAGCGTGGCTGAAACAAGTACTTTTGTGGAAAAAGATTCTCTTGATCAAGATGTCTCATTTAGATTAAAGTCCTATTTTGACAAAATTTCTTCATTTGAGTACGATTCTGAAAAAAAACAAGTAACTTTTGAAATGCCTTTTGATTGGAGCGAAAAGCAAATGTCACACATTCCTGTAGTGCATGAAGAGGTACACTTTCCAAATGATTTTGCTGAATTTTTATCTGGAGGTTACACTGGTAAGGTAAATGGAATTGATCTCTTCAAATCTTCGATTCAAGTAGATGACTATACTGAAGTTGATGAAAGAATAGTTCACTTTGTACTCTTACAAGATCATTTGAGATTTTTGAAAAACCAAATGAAACAAACAGGTGAACCGTTACCTGATTCTATGGTTTTTACCTTATCTACAAGTGAGAAAATTGATTTTCCATTAGATGCATATACAAAAAGCGAGGAATTTCTAGTAAACCTCTCTTGGGATCCAGTTACAATAGAGCCTGACCAAAACACCAAATTCGTCTTTACAATTAGAGATGGCAGAACTGGTGAGCCATTACGTGATTCAGATTATACCTTTGTAATACTACAAGGTGGCAAGGAAATTCACAAAGTAACTGGAGTTGCTAGAGTAGGAGGAGAGTCAGAAGATTACTACTTTACTGAAGATCAGACAGGACCTACAATAATTAAATTTGAAAACATTAGAAACACCGGTCAGGAAACTGAGTTTGGAATTGTAGTTGCTCCAGAATTCGGTGCGTATGTAACACTTATTCTTATAATATCGCTAATGTCAGTAATCTTTGTTGCCAAAAAATCGTCATTGAACATTTTGAAATTTTAATTACAACGCAACTAGTCTTACAGTATCCATGTTTTTGTTTGTCTGAAAGTCTCTTGTCATTGTAGATACTTTTTCAGCATCTCCATCAATCAAAAATAATTCCATACACTTCTCCTTCTCTATCTTACTGTGGAGGTGCGTTGTTATGAGATCCTCAAAGTTATGGGTAATTCCTGATACGATATGATCAAACTGGTCATTGTGGACAACAAGCAATATTGCATGGATATTTCCAGACAAATCTGATTTTTGCTTTTCTTCAGAAACAAATGACCTGATTCCTGCCCGTATTGCCTCAGATCTGCCTGAAAACCCCATGGATTTTTGGAGTTTATCTAATTCTGTAAGAATTTCATCATTAAGCGAGATGGAAACTATCGGCATATGCCTAATGTTATTAATTATCTTATAAGTTTAGCAATTAAAGTTATTAAGAATTTATAAATTTATTAATAATTCTCAGGAAAATTATGAGTGAACAATCAAGTCAAAATGGCAATAATTGCCATTGCAATTGTTATCCCACTAAGCTCCTATTCGGTTTGGGCAAGTGATTCTAGTTTACAAATTCGAGATGAAAACAGTTCAAACAAAATTCAGGCAATTTCATCGTTTTATCCTCTCTATGAATTTGCTCAAAAAGTTGGACAAGACAAAGTAGATGTAAAATTATTGGTTCCAGAAGGTGTAGAGCCACATGATTGGGAACCTACTATTCAGGATGTTCAAAAAATGCAAAAGGCAGATTTTGTCATAATTAATGGAATAGGATTTGAAAATTGGGTTGACAGTCTTGAAGATATGAATTATTCAGGAATTGTAATTGATACAAGTCATGGAATTATTGAAGGAGAAATTTTTGAGGATCATGACAAACATGAAAGTGAAGATGGACATGAAAATGAAGATGAACATGGACATGAAAGTAAAAATGAAGAGGAACATGAAAGCGAAGATGGACATGGACATGGATCTGGTGACCCTCACATTTGGTTAAATCCAGTTCTAGCTAAAACTCAAGTTCAAAATATTGCAGATTCATTTTCCAAGTTTGATCCAAATAACAAAGATTTCTATCAAACGAATGCAAATAATTACAAAGATGAATTAGATCTTCTTGATGCAACAATTAAACAAGAGTTGTCACAATGCAATCGTGATTTTATTGCATTTCATGATGCTTTTTCATATTTTGCTAATGAATATGATTTAAATCAACACACTATAATCTCATCAAATGATCCACATGCAGAACCTACTGCAAAAACTTTGGAAAATGTAATTAATACTGCAAGGGAATTAAACATCGAAATTATTTTTACTGAGGATACAATTGATACTCGAGTCTCTACAGTAATTGCAAATGAGATAGGTGGGAAAATCCTCGTCTTGTCTCCTCTTGAATTTGGTGGAGAGGGAAACTATATTTCAAGAATGACTGAAAATCTTCAAAATCTAAAGGAGGCCTTGTGTTGAACGTTGTAGAAATAGAACACTTGACAGTAAAGTATCCAGATGTGAAAGCACTTGATGATGTCAGTTTTACAGTTAAGGAAGGTGATTTTCTAGGCATAATTGGTCCAAATGGCGCAGGGAAAAGCACTCTTTTTGCAACAATGCTTGGATTAAACAACAAATATGATGGCATCATCAAGTTCTTCGGACAAGACATTAGAAAATCCAAGGACTACCTAAAAGAAATAGGATACGTTCCTCAAAAACCCATTTTTGAAAAAAATTTTCCAGCCACTGTAAATGATATAGTTAGGATGAGTTTACGAAAAGAATCAAACGAAAAAAAAATTGATGAAATATTACAACAATTGTGGATTCATGAGCTTAGTAATAGAAGAATTGGAGAACTATCAGGTGGTCAACTGCAGCGAGTCTTTATCGCAAAAGCTCTAGTAAACAATCCAAAAATTCTAATTCTTGATGAACCAGTTACTGGAATTGATCAACAAAATATTGATTTGTTTTTTAGCATTTTACGAGAATTAAATTCTAAACAAAAAATTACTATCATCTGGTCATCTCATGATCTTGATGCAGTAAACCAACTTGCAAATCACGTTGCATGTCTTAATAGAACATTATTCTTTCATGGAGAATCAGATGATTTCTTTGATAATGATGAGCTAGTAAAACAATATTCTGAGGCATCAATGCAGGAACACATGCATCATCATTAATCATGTCCTTTGAAATTCTATCCTTTAGTTTTATGCATAGAGCACTCATCTCTGGTGTTGCCATTGCAATTCTATGTTCAGTTATAGGTCTGTTTCTTGTTTTACGACGCTATTCTTTGTTTGGTGATGCAATAGCTCATTCCTCATTTGGAGGAATTGCATTGGGTCTGCTAGCAGGAGTATATCCCCTTTGGACAGCTTATGGGGTTTCTCTTGTAAGTGCATTGATTATTACACGTGTAAAGGAAAAATTCAACATTTCAGGAGATGCCTCGGTAGCGGTTCTTTTATCATCAGGAATTGCAGTTGGGCTCGTAATTATAGGAATTTCAGGCGGATTTACAATTGATATCTTTAGTTTTCTGTTTGGCAGCATTCTTTTGGTGAGTGTAAATGATACAATTTTGATTTTATCATTAACAGGAATTATTTTGATTGTTGTTTTGGTTTTGTATAGGCAACTACTTTATTCCACATTCAATGAAGAACAGGCAAAGGTAAGCGGCATACCAGTTGAGAAAATTAACTACCTTATTGTATTCATGGCAGGATTGACAGTAGTTACCTCAATTCAGCTTGTAGGTGTACTGTTAATTTCAGCTTTATTTGTAATTCCAAATGTAACTGCAATTATGTATGGTAAGGGATTCAAACAGACTGCAATTCTCTCCATATCTTTTTCAATTTTCTCAGTTGTAACTGGAATTTTAATTTCATATGTTTTTGATATTACTCCTGCCGGAACAATTGTGCTTTTATCCATTGGTTTGTTTGCAGGAACTATGGGAATAAAATCAATGGGATTGTTATCTAAGAATTAATTAAAGAATTTAATCTTCGCTTATCATTTACACTTCTTACAAAAAACAACGATGTTGCAACAATTCCCATAGCGATTAATGGTGATGCAAGTTCTGTGTATTTTATCTCAAACTTCCCTGTGGTTTGTAATTGAGAAGCAGCTATTGGTACCTCGGTGATTTTCACCATTCCCAGTTTGTTTCCTTGCTGTTCAACAAACCAAACGTTGCTCTTGTCATCTGATGCCATAAATTGTACAAATGAAGTTTCTGTAGGAACTGGAACTTCTATCAAATTATTATTGTGTGGATCATAGGCTGCAATATTGTCAACTGTGTGTTGAGCAAACCATATGTTGTCATATCTATCAAAGGCCATTCCAAATGGAAGTGCTTCTTGGTCTGGAATAGGAATTCTCTCAAAAGTTTCCAAAACTGGGTTAAATTTGACAATTCCTACGCCTGTATGCTCGGCAATCCAGATATTATTGTCCTTATCTACAATCATTGCCTCTGGGGCTCGAAGTGGTTGGTCATCAGAAAATTCAGTGATCTCATTATTTTGAGGATTGATAAATCCGATACTACCAGGACCTGATTTTGTAAACCATATTTTTCCATCATTGTCTATTGTAAGAGCAAAAGGTAAGGATCCTTTTTTCAGTGAAATTTCTTCAAATGAATTTGAATCTGGAATGTATTTCAAAATTTTATCTTTATTGATTATTACAACCCAAATATTTCCATTAAAATCTGATTGAATAAAGGTAGTTGTGCTTCTATCAATTGTTGGTGCAACTTTTGGAAGAGTAATAGTTGTAAATTCCGAAATAAGGGGATCAAAATATCCGATTTGATTTCGGCCGGGGTCATTAAACCAAATTCTTCCTTTGGGATCTATAGTCAAAAATGCTGAAACTGTTCCATCAAAGGAATGTGAAGCAAATTCTTGAGTTTCTAATGAAAATTGCCATAGTCGAGGTGAAGATGGGTCACTAATCCAAATAGAGTCTTTTCCATCATACAAAGGGAATAGAGGCTTTGATGTATCTGGGAATTCATACTCAATAACCTCTGTTTGCAAATCAGGCAATCTTGGTTTTACAAGTAAATTCATGATTACAGATTCATTGGCGCTTTCTAATCTCTGTATTTCAACTTCTGTTTGCCATTCTCCTGAAAAACCAAATGTCAACTCTCCCAGAAAAATTGATGGTGAATCTTCATCTGTTGAAATTTTTTCTATTGGTATTTCAATTGGGGATATGTTTCGTTGAGGGTTTGATATTTTTATTTTGATTTCCTCGGCATCTGATAACCTATTATTTTCAAAATCACTAATCTTTACTAAAATTGAATTGGTACCACTAGTAAACGGTGTAATTTCTATATCATATTTTGCACTTTCAGAGAATTCAATTGTTCTGAAATCGTAAGTGACTTCTTGTGCCTCAACCTTTTGAATCTCCCCCGCAGGCAAGGTCCCATTTGCCAAAAGGGCAACTATCCCCAATAAAATAATTCCAAGAGCTGCATCAACCTTAAGTGATCTTTTCAGCTTCTTATGGACAGAAATTGATTTTGAATTAATTGAATTCTCTCCAGATTTTTGCACTTTAAATTGGAAAAACCCTCCCAGTCCTACCATAATGACTGCAATAACAATTTTTGCAATGATTAATTTTCCATAAATCGACTGAGAAATAATTCCAACGTCACTTTCTAAAATCCACATCAATGTGGGACCAGAAATAATGACAATTCCAATTGCAATTGTAAATGCAATGGAAAATCTAGGTATCATCACCAGAGACATTTTCTCTCTTGTCATTCCATCTAACTTTGAGAGTGCTGGAAGCAAGGTAAATACAAAATAAATTATTCCCCCAATCCAGATTGCTGCAACCAGATTGTGAACATAATCTAATGCAACTGCAGCCATTTCTCCACTAGCCGCGCCATGTCCGATCATTGAAGAAGTTCCAATTAATGCAAGAGACAAAATAAGCATTGGAATATGATGTTTTTTTGAGATCTGGCTTTTCCTATCCATCCAAAACCATATTCCCAAAAGAATGACTGTGATTATCATTCTGATCAGCCATGAAGAACCAAAAGTAGTTTGTATGGCATCAAAAGCTGAAGTTTCTAACCGAAGGGTTTGTACTGCAAGCATGGCAATATTTGATGCAAAAACTAACATCAATCCAATACCAGTTAAAGTCATCAATTTTCCATGGTGAAAAATCTCTACTTTTTCAATTTCCTTTCTTAGTACAGATTTATTTTGAGTTCCCCAAATTAACATAGACGCAATAATTCCACCTAAAACAATAGTTTGTCCTACTAATCCGGGAAATCTCGCTCCAGCTTCGGGGAAAAACAAAATTTCATAAATTGATTTTGGCTTGTCATCTCCCTTTTCAATTATGACATCCCCAACACCAAAAATAAAAGCGTCATCAACTAAATGACCATCAACTTTTGAGAGAACTTTACTTGCAACGGTATATTGCCCTGATTCTAATGGTGGCGTTGTAACTATCAGGGAATGTTCTCCTATGTAATATTGGGAATCTCTATTGTCAATTTGATCCCCATTACTATCCAAAACTTTCAAAGAACTGAATTCTATTTCGATTGGTTCAGAATAGATAACTGTTACCTCCGTTATTCCAACTGGGGCATTCTGAGCAGAACTAGGATTGGTTTCTTCAGTAAAAGGATGAGCTAGAGCATAAGGAAATGATATTGATAAAACAACTAGCAAAATAATGGATAGTTTTTTCATTATACTTTCAACTCGTTTTTGATAATTTAAACAGTTTTCATTTTGTTTGGTATTTGTACCAATTCACGTAAAGATAATAACATGTAATAATGAAATTATAGCCATGAAAGTTCTTACTTTGAGTTTTGTTGCTTTATTATTTTCTGTAAGTCTTGTTACACAAGCCTTTGCTCACACAACAGTAGAAGTTGAACAGTTTGAAATTGAAGTTGGATGGGGTATTGAGCCACCAGTTGTTGGATTTAGAAATGATTTTGTTTTTAAAATTACTGAGCCCGATGAAAATCCTGGATTAAAGGTAGGAGTCAAAAACGCCTTCAAGAGTATGCAAGCCACTGCTAAATTTGGAGGAGTTACCAAAGTTCTAGATATTGGATCTGACCCAAGACCTGGTCATTACTTTTCTCATGTAATTCCTACCAAAACTGGCTCATATTCTATTCATCTTGAAGGAGAAATTAACGGAACACCAATTGATATTGACATTCCAGTTGAAGATGTAGAGTCAACTGCAGTACTAGATTTTCCACCAACAAGTGGTTCATCATCTGATCAAGATGTAGCTGCCCTCAAAAGTGCAGTCTCTTCATTACAACAAGAGGTTTCTTCGATAAAGTCTGGCTCTGGCATAGATGTATCATCTGAAGGTGCAGCATATGACTATGCTATTCTTGGATTGTCAATTGCTGCTGCTGCTATCATACTTGCAGTAATTGCTTTAATAAAAAGAAAATAGAAAAAGAGTGAATTCCTAAAGTCTTGGAATAACTCTAGATTTTGTAGTGACGGCGACGATGCTGATAATTGCTACTGCAAGTATCATCATTGCAATGGTTCCAAATTCTGGAACAACTTTAGCAGTTGCTACTGTTCCTACCGGACCAGTCCAACTATCTTCCTCACCAGGAGCTCCAATTCCTAAAGAAACAATTTCAACATCTATTGGATTCTCATCAGAACCAACAGCGTCGACCATGTGACTAGCAGTCATTTCCATGGCATGAGCAGTTTCTTGAAGAACTACTTCTCCATTTTGTGTTGCAGTAATTTCATAATTGACATGTAATTCACTGAACTCCAAATCTATCTGAGTTCCGCCTTTTACTGCCGAGTCCATCACTGTTACCATTAGTTCTCCTTCCATCATGTTATCATCTTCTTCAGCACCTGCTTCTTGAACAACTACAATTCCTTCCATCCATGGATGAACCATGCAGAAGTAAGGATATGTGCCAACCTCTTCAAATTTGTGCTCGAAGGAAGTTCCTGCCATGAACAAACTGCTGTCAAATACACCAGATGGTCCATCTGCTGCACTGCCAGCAGTAACGGTATGAGCTGCAGAGTCATCATTTGTCCATGTAACTACTCCGCCAACATCAATTGTTACTTCATATGGAATGTAACATTCGTTTGTGGCCTCACATCCAGGAACTGATGTTCCTTGAGGAGTGCTAACAGAAGCAGTTGCATGATCGGCAAATGCAGGACTTGCACCTATGCCAGTTGCAATAGCAAATAACACGAAGAATGAGCCTATAGCTATAGTCTTCATTAGCATAAATTAAAGTCGGGATACATAAAAACCTCTCTGGGATTACCAGACTTTGTAACTAATTTTTTCTAAACTGGTACAACTTTAGAATTCCAAATACAGGAATTCCAGCATACATTCCTATATTCAATAAAATCAAAGATATTCCATAACTTAGCATTTCTTGTTCTGAGTCAATATTGACATGATTAAGTAAGGACAGTGAGGTCAACAATGGAGTTAATGTTACTTTCATACTCTCTTTGAATATTGGATTTTCCCTTTCATAATCGGCAATTATTGGAGAAAATGAATAATAAAATTCGTTAAATGAATTCATAAATGATTTTCCTGACTCTGTTTGAAGAATCTTATTGTCTCTGAGTTCTCGTAGTTGTTGAACTTGAGGAGCTAACTCTGAACCGTAGGTTGCAGTTGCAATCAAACAGCCTCCTCCATTATCATCTGAGGGCTCTGATGTCTCAGGTAATTGGTTATCTGGTTGAGCATTTGCTTCTCCAACTACAATTACAAAGGATACTTTTTCAAGTGGTATTGGCTGGAATAGTATTCCTTCTATTCCAAATTCAAAATTGTAGGTGCCATCTTCTTCGAATTCATACTTTAAATTTTTTAGAGACCCTTCAGATGTATGACTAAGAGGTGTTGGTCCCCAAAGAGTTTCTCCCTCTTTTGAAACTGTGAGACTCCAATCAATATGTTCTTGAATTTTTTGCGTTTGAGGATTGATAAAATCCGTTCTTAATGTTGTAAGTTCTCCAGTAGTGATTTCATCATAAGATAATTTGACATCTAATGTTCCTTTATCTGTGGACATTACTTGTTCGTTTGATTGTGCAAAAGCTGAAGTGAATAATAGAGGAATTAGAAATAAACCAAATAGAAATTTCATATAACATCTCCTTCCTCACCATAAATAAAAATTACACTTAAAATCATACTAGGAAATTAAATTAGAAATACTATGCCATCTTTAAATATGGAATTCTCACAAGATTAGTGTTGTCAATAAAGATTGCATTAATCATAGCTATTGCAGGAATCTTCACTATACCAGCTTTTACCTCTAGTGCCTTTGGTCATGGACTTGGTGGAGATCAGGCAGAACCTCTTTCTTTTGGAGATATGGAAGTAACAGTTCGAACCGAACTAACTCCATCTGACATTACGGTTGGAGAGCTAGATGACATTAACATGAAAATTAGATTCTTTGATACCCTAACTGATACAACTCTTGAAAAAGTAACTTACAGAGTTGAATTATGGCAAAAAGGTGAACTTTTAGCTAGAAATCTCTTTTATGACTTGGATGGAGAATTAAATATAAAAATTGAACCAAAAGAGAATTGTAATGAAGTAGATTTATGGCGATGTACAATTTACGGCGGTTCTGAACACGTTACTGCCCCAGGCGCTCTTTTTGTTCAAGGGGAGGGTAGACCTACAATGGAAGGACCAATTTTTGTAAAAGGTGGATTATACAATATTCGAGTAGACATTGAAGGTGCAACAAGTCCAAAAACTGTCCTCGCAACTTTACTTAGCTATGATACTTTTGTTAGCGTGGCACAAGAACAAGACTTTCTAATTCAAACAGCACAAGCTGATGAAATTCCTGTAGTTGTCAAAACTTACTATGATGAGGTAGACAACTTTGAATTTGATACTTCTGATAATTCAATTTACTTTGATATGCCATTTGACTGGAGTCCAGATTATGTGGAATTGGTGCAGGTAGTCCATGAGGAAGTCAGAGTACCAAAAGACTTTGCACCATACGCCGAGGGAAAACAATTCAAGGGATACGTTAATGGCGTGGAAATAGATCAAAGAGCACTACTAAATGATCCATACACCTATGAAGACACAAACATTGTACATTTTCTAATTACAAATGCTGAACTAACAAAAATCAGCAATGCAATGACTGCAAACGATGACATGGATATTATGAAATTAAAACTAGTTCCACAAAGCGAAGTTTCAAAAACATCTACTGAATTTTATCTGGTTGACACCGAAAACTTTGAACAAGTTCCAACAAATGTGAATATTTCATGGGATGGTCGATATGGTGCAGGAGATGAAATTCCATTTGAAATAACCTTCTTTGACGAAACTCGAAATCTCATCAAAGATGTTCATTATGCATACTATCTATTTGATGAAAATAACCAAGAAATAGCAAGAAATACCGGAGATGATCCAAACACCCCTGGAATTCTTTCAACTGAAGGAATTGATGTTCCAAAAATTGCTATTGACTCTCAAGGAACTTACAGACTAGACATTCTTCTATATGGAACAGGTCTTGATTACGATCCAACATATGCCGGAGTTGGTTCAGCATTCATAGAAATCGGTCCAAGCCTTCCAAAAGATACAATTACTCCACCTAAACCAGATGTAACTCCCACAACTGCCATACCAGACTGGATCAAAAATAATGCAGGATGGTGGGCAAATGGTGATATCGATGATACCTCCTTTGTTCAAGGAATCCAATACTTGATCAAAGAAGGAATAATGAAGATTCCACCAACTACTCAAGGTGCAGGAAGTGGCGGAAATGAGATCCCAGACTGGATAAAAAACAATGCAGCCTGGTGGGCAGATGGACAAATTGATGATACCTCCTTTGTTCAAGGAATCCAATATCTGATCAAAGAAGGAATAATGAAAATAGAGTCATAGATTTTTAAATAAATTCGGTGATAGTACAGTAATGAAAGACATCAATGATATCATGCCAAAAATTCCAAACATGAGATGGGGGGCACTGATGAACAAAGCTCCTACAAATGAAAAAGTAGAAGAGATGAACAAAATTTTCCCATCAAATGGAAAGTGGCATACTGTATTTGAAGAAAAAGACATGGTAACTATTGATGGCAAACAAGTTTGGAAAAAAGATCCAAACAAGTGGACTTAATCTCTAAATTTATCAAAATTTACTTTACATTCCCTATTTAGATCTCGAACTATCATGAAATAAGTAAAAACAAGAATTACAATTGATGCTATTTGCAATGGGATTTCAAAATTTGTAAGAACCGATGTGGCAACACCGCCAACTGCTCCAAATATTGAGATTAATGCAACTCCTATTCCACCACAACAAGCACCAGCACCTGCACCAACAATTGAGCCTAATAATCCTGTACGAAGCTTCTTTGTGCTTGCTTGAAGAAATCTAATTCTAAAAATTGACATACTTAGAACTAAACCTGTAAGAATACAAATAACTAGAACTAAAATAAAATTTAGAACCTCATATTCAGCTACATAAAACAGCAGATAAGGTTCAAAGAAAAGAAATTCTGAAACATACACTAGAGGTAAAAATAACGATAAAAAAATTATTGAAAATAATCCTAAATATCCAAAATTGGAAAAAACTACCTTCAAAGCAAGTTCATGTTTTTCAAAAAAAGATAATTCAACTCATCTCCTTTATTACAGCTTCAAAAATCATCGGTGGCTGCCCGCCAACTATTTTCTCTATCATTCCATCTGGATTCACTACAAAAAATGTGGGAGTTCCAACAACTCCGTGAGATAAAGCCACACTTCTGTTATGATCAACTCTTAGTCCTTGTTGATCCCAAAACAGGCAAGAATCAAAAGCATCTATGTCTAATCCTAATTCTTTTGCATAATTAACAAGAGAATCATAGCTTGCCCAACCATTCTGCACACCTGAATGTTTCTCATTAAGTAAAGAATAGTATTCAAAGTAACTATCTTGCTCTTCTGCACAGTAAGTTGCTTCTGCGGCAGTAATAGAATCCTCTCCTAGCATAGGATAATCTAAAATTACAAATTTTGCTACTCCTGTTTTGATTAATTTTTCATAAAGAATCTTTTTTTCATGGATTAACCATTTTGCACATTTTTCACACTGATGATCACTAAACATGATTATGGTGAACAAAGCATCTTCTGCACCCTCTATAGGACCTGCTTGACTTAGATCAAACCCTCCAATCAATAATTTTTTAGAATCATTATTGCTTTCTATGGTAATAACTCCGTTTTCAATCAGAAATTGAATTCCATTTAAAAAATCTGATTCTTTAATTTTTCCTTGAGCCCACCAGGCTGCATTGTTTTTGATCCAGTCAGGAATTTTATCTGATTGCTCTGCATTTGCTGAAACTTTGCTAATCTTAATAATTTCTTCATTTAGCAAATATTCTATACCCTTAAGAAAGTCCTTATCTTCAATTAATCCTTCAGACCACCAACCAGCTGTATTTTTTACCCATTCAGGAACTTGAGCATATGCATTTCCAACAGTAGACACAGAAAAAAAAATTAGTATTAAAAAAAATAAGACATTTTTTTTCATAGAAATTAGTTGCTGTATCTAATCTATAAAACACATCCTAATTCTTAATTTTGAAAATTATTTTGTTCCAAACCAACAACTTCAGAACTGGTAATACCCATTTGTTTTTTATAACATGTTTTTTTACTAATTCTAATGAAATTAACGACTTTCGCAGTACTATTTGCAGTAACACTAATGGTTTCTGGAACTATTTTTGGTTCTGTTTCAATTCAAGAAGTTGAAGCTGTAAAGGCAAAAGGAGTTGGGACTCAAAAGTATGGTTCCTCAACTGGAGTCTGTGGTGATAGACTTTGTTCTGAAATTGCTGGTGGACGAGAAGCTTGGGAACAACAACGAGCAGGA
>JACEMX010000111.1 GCA_013867335.1 Candidatus Nitrosomaritimum aestuariumsis | reverse complement strand
TTGAGAAGCATCATGTTGTAGTTATCTTTGATTACGTTTTTGACTGATGACATTTTAAATCTCCTGAGCTACTAGCTCTACATGTGTTAGTACGTTGTTTTTTGGAGTTGCACGTCCCATTGCTCTTGGTGTGAATCTTTTTACTAAAACTCCCTTGTGCACTGTTGCGTTTATGATTTTTAATCTATCTAAATCCATTCCTTTGTATTCTGCGTTTGATTCTAAATTATCCAAAACTTTGATAAACTCTTTTGCTGATTTTTGTGGATATCTACCTGACATCATTCCGGGGTCTGACCTGTGCCCTACTTGATTTTTGTATCTTCTAAAGGCAACTGCTCTTTCCTTGTTTACTACTGCCTGCAGATAATCTCTTGCCTTTTCAATAGATAGTCCTTTGATTGCAACTGCAATTTCTCTTGCATGTTTGTGCGAGATGTCTTTTTCTCTTAGAGAAGAGCGGACATGCTTTGTAGTGTCATAATTTTGAAATGCGTAATCGAATCTTCCCATAATAATCACTTCAATGGTACGTAGAGACTGGATCTGGATGCTCCTACACCCGGTGCACCGTGGTTTACTCTCTTGTTGGTAATTACATATTCTCCAAGATAATGTCCTACCATCTCAGTCTTTATTGATACTGGGACGAATTCTTTTCCTGAAAATACATTTACTGTAACTCCTACCATGTATGGGAGGACAATCAAATCCCTAAGGTGGGTCTTGATTGGTGTTGTTAATTTGCCTGCTTTTGCAGCTTTGATTTCTTCAATTAGTTTTCTTTTTCCGTCGGTAATTCCTCTGGTAAGTGATCTTCTTTGTCGTGCATTGAATAATTGGAATAATTTTTCTAATGATGTATTATCCAAATCTTCTTTTGAGATTCCTCTATATGTGAATTCTTTAACCATTTCTTTTCTCCTGGGCCTGTGGTTTTGAGGTTTTATGGTCCATATTATAGCATTCCTATCTTTGTTGCCAAGTCTCTAGCTTTTTCAGTTGTCTCAAATTGAACAAAGGCTTTTTTCCCATAAATTGTTCTTGCAGTGTTTACGTTAGTTGCTTTTTGATTGTAAAGTGTGTTGACAGCTTCGATGATCTCTGGTTTACTTGCTTCTCTATTTACGATAAAGCAAATCTTACTTTCATTTTCAACCATTGCAAATGTCTTTTCTGTAATGTATGGTTTCAAGACAATTTTGTTTGCTTGATCTACGTTCATTGGGTCTTCTCCATCAAGTTTAGATGCGTTGATTTAATTTTTGCAATTTCTTCTATTGCTCCTTTTGAATA
>JACEMX010000093.1:5123-17875 GCA_013867335.1 Candidatus Nitrosomaritimum aestuariumsis | reverse complement strand
TCTGCAGATGGCTCATCCATTACAACTTCTGTTTCAGTTGGGTCAATTGCAACACATTTTCCTTTGTAAGAAAGCTCAACATCTGCAAGATGCATTTTACACAAGTTATCATAAGTCACACCATCGACACCACACATAGGATTATCCTCATTTGTACAAATAACGGGTTTTTCAATGCCAGGTTTTGGAGGAGCATTTTCAAGATATCCAGGATCTGTTGCAATTATACCCAGAATTCCTGCAATGAGTAATCCAACTACAATAATTATTCCATAAGTAAGGTTCATCTCATCCACCTGTTAATTTTGCAAACTGTTCGTTTTTACTTAGTTTTTCCATAAATTCAATATTAGATAATGCAACAACTGCAGATTCAACAACTGGTTTGTCCGGATCATCAAGTGCTTTTTCTAGTGCATCTTTTGCATCCTTTGAACCGATAACTCCAAGGGCAATTGCAGCTTCATGTCTTACAAACATGCTAGGATCGTTCAGAGTAGCATCAACAAGAGGAGGAATTCCGCTTGAGATGCACATCTGTCCTAAGGAAAATGCTGCCTCATGTCTAACTAATTCATTATCATCATGTTTTAGGACTTTTGCAATATGTGGGATTTTGTCTTCGCCACCAAAGTCAACCAATATGCAAGTAGCTCTTGTTCTTACTACATAGTCAGGATGATCCAATAGATTCACAAAGTACGGAACGTCTTTTTGTTCATATTTTGCCTCCATTTCTGCAAAAAGCTGGAGTCGGTCATCAGTTACTGCTTGCATTTAGCCTTGGAGGTTTTTGTGTCCTATATTAGGTTAATCTAGATTAAGATAAAATCGATAAACATGAATCCTCATCATAATTAGAAAAACATCTTACAAAATTCAAAAAGAGAAAAACAAGGATTTGCAGGAAAACCGAAACGAATTCTAGGGGCAACTAAACCTATAGTTTTCCTCCACTACCAAGATTATGGGAAATGGCAGTTCCTTGCAGATATTATTATGTGAATGTAATACTTAAGATTGATCCTTAATCCTGATGCCAACAATCGATAATCAACATATTTCTTAAATCTGATGATGACAAATACTATCTGAGGTCAAGGCCTACATTAAATTGGAATAGTGTATGTGCGGTAACGTCCTTTCGTGCAGACAAGGCTTTGAATCTCAATAATTTCAAGCGAATGTATTGTTATGGTCATATGTAGAAAATGCGGAAAAGAAATGGAAGAAGAAGAGGAAAATCGCAAGGATCTTTTAGATAATAGAAGAGGTAAAGTCGAAAGCGATAAAATCTGCTCAGAATGTAATTAATTACAAGGTCTTCTGTGGTTTTTACGAATTAAAATTTTAGATATGTATTTAATGGAAAAAATGTGATTATCACTGATGAGCGCAGTAATCGGACAAAAGGCACCTAGTTTAGGAGTATCAGAATGGGTTCAAGGTGCACCTACAAGTTTAGAGGAAGAAAAAGACAAAATCGTCCTCGTAGAAGTGTTCCAAGTTAATTGTCCAGGTTGTTTTATGCATGCAATTCCAGAGGCAATCAACATCTACAACAAATACAAAGATGATGGAGTGAGAGTTTTAGGAATTGCAACTGCCTTTGAGGATTTTGATAAAAACACATTAGACAATCTAAAGATGCTTGCCGAAACTGGTGAAGTCATCGGAGAGACTAAAAATGCACTTTCAATGTATGGTCAATTACAGGAGGGCAACAAGTTGCCATTTAAAATTCCATTTCCATTAGGAATGGATAATCTAACTAAAATCAACGGAGAGGTAAGTCAGGAACAAATTATGAAGTTTATCTACGGTCAGCTTCCGGAATTTGATTCGCAGCCTGAAGATTACAAGTCACAGATAATTCAAAGAGTAAAAGATCATTTAATGTCAAAGGAATACTCGGCTGAAACCTTTGAAAAATATGCGTTGCAAGGCACACCATCGACCATACTGATTGACAGGAAAGGAATTCTAAGAGATGTATCGTTTGGGCAATCAGGACATCTGGATTCTATGATTCAAAAGTTAATTGCAGAAGGATAATCACAAAGCAATTTATCAATTTTTTTCACCTTTTTGCCTTTTGATGAATTTTTGAAAAAATAATTTACAATGAACACTGAAAACATACAATTAGAAAAAAGACTCATTGAGCAAGAAATCAAAGAGTTAAAACAGCAATTATACCAGTTCGAGGAATAATAATTCCTCAATTTTTCTATCTAAAAGTTTTCGAGCAAATTTGTATTTTGAAATAATCACAAAAGCAGATTCAGGGTTTAGATTCTAGAGTTTTTGACTTTGTCTTTTTGGAAACGGGATTGGCTTTTTTAGTGCGTGGCTTTCTTGGTTTTTTCTCAAGCAGAGTAATTGCTTTTTTGTTGGAGAAGAGCCATGCTTTAAACATCTTCTCAAAGACATCGCTTATTTGACTGTCGGAGTCACCAACTTGTTTCTTGTAATCCTCCCAAGCTTTGATGATAGATTTGTTGTTCTTTTTGAGAAATGCTAGCGCTTCTTTTTGACCCAACTTAGAATTTGGCAGATATTTGGCATTTTATGTGTTAGGTGTTATTTGAATACTAGACAAAGAGTACAACTGCAATGGACAATGCAACCACTATACAAAACCCTCCAAGTATAGCAATTTTGTCGTTTTCCATTTAATCTAGAAATTTAATTTCTAAATAAAAACAATACAGTTCAAGTTATACAGAAAAAATGAATTTGTAAAAACTGTTTTCTAAAGACTAAACAGCAAAGACATTATTGAATAATAAACAATCACACTTACCGCAATTGCAATTGCCCCAATAGTTGCTTTTCTCAAAACCTGTAAACCCTCATTGCAATCAATGCAGGGACAGCAAAATACATTCCTAAATTCAACAAAATAATACTACTGCCGTATCCGATTACCTCAATTTCCGAATCCATATCCACATAGTTTAGAATTGAAAGACTGGAAATCATCGGAGTTATTGCAAGTTTGATGGACTCTTTGAACAAGGGATTCTCGCGTTCATAATCTGCAATCATTGGACTAAAAGAGTAGTAAAAACCATTGAAAGACTCTACGAATGCAGAGCCTGCTTCTGTTTGAAGTAATTTGTTATCCCTTAGCTCTCGTAGTTGTTGTACTTGCGGGGCAAGTTCAGAGTCATACGTTGCAGTTGCAATAAGACAGCCACCACCAGGCATTTGTTGGTCTGTATCATCAATTATAATTTCCTCAACTGGAATTTCCTCCAAGCCTTCAAGATGATTTGTTGCAAAGACATCCACCTGGTTATTTCCTGAGCCAGTAAAGTTTAGTGTGATAAAGGCAATTCGTTCATTGGATTTTACATCAGGGAAATGTTCCTCACCATTGAGATAAAAAGTAAAATTTCCGCTAAGCAGACCTTTGGGAATTATTATTTCTCCCAAATTATTTTCAAGGCTGCTAACTATTTGAAATGTTAGTTTCTTTTGCTCTGCATCAAAATCAATTTCAGGTACATCAAAGTTAGATGTTGTTGTTACTTCAAAAGCATGACCGCTTGTCTCAATGTCAAATCTATTTACCAATCCTGTAGCATCGGAAATTGCACCAAATGCCGGAGTAAATACTAGAACAAGTAAAGATGGAAGTAATAATTTAAAATTCAATTTTATGCTGCTGGTGCGCCGACTCTGTTTCTAAGTTCTTTGTCTTGTGCAATTCTTGGATGTTGTGGGTCTGCCATGATTATTTCAAACCAATAATGCATTCCGTCTTTGTATACAAAATAAGAACCCAAAAGTTTCATGTTAGGATATTTTTCTAAGACCCTTCTTTCTGCAACTTTCTTCATATTGTCATCAGCCTTTATTCTTGTAACGCCAAGATGTTTTGGTCTTCTACCACCAGTTGGTCTTTGCTTTCTCATACCACCGGTTCCGACTCTCATTCTAACGACAACTATTCCTTGTTTTGCTTTGTAGCCTAATCTTCTTGCTCTTTGAATTCGGCTAGGTCTATCTATTCTAGTAATAGCATTTTGCTTACGCCATCCTACAACTCGATCTCTAATATCTGGAGAATTCTCATTCCAGAGTCTTATCCAAGTCTTATCTTGCAAACTAGGCATATCGGCATTAGAAAAAACCCCTTTAATAACTGTAAAACAGCAAAAAGAAACTCTAAGATCATTAAAATGCTCTGAGAGCGGGTTTCCACCTCACTCAAAGAGTTGCATCCGCAGAAAACTCGATGCTTAGATGTTCTCACAGATATTAAAAAAGATTCCTAAGAAATTATTGCGGTTTTTATTACTCGTGAAAGATACCATTGAATGTGAAATTAGGCGTCATAATTGCTGGAATTTTTGCTCTGGGTCTTTTTGCTCCAACTGCCTTTGCTGCACCTTCAGCACAAATTGTAATGGAAAAGACCACATTTAGCTATGGTGAAAAATTATTCTATACTATTGAAGTAAGCGAAGTAACAGGAGACTTGGCAATTATCCATATACGAGATGAATCAGGTAAGGGTAGTAGTGCCATCCCAATTGAGATTTCACAATTAAGAACAGAAGTACCTTCGCTATATCCATTTGAGAAAGAAGTTTTTCCTGAAGGTAAATTCTTCATTGACTTGCAGTATTCAGGTGCCGAATATACTGCAGAATTTAATTTGATTGATTCAGGCAATGTTGTAATTCCATTTCAAACAAAGCAGATTGCATACAGTTGGGTAAATAATCAAGTGTCAAGTGGAATACTAATTGATTCAATACAAAAAATGGTTGAAGAAGACGCAATTAACATTCCATATGAAATCGATAGAGACCACATGGAAGAAATTTACATTCCAGAGTGGATGAAGATAACTACTATTTGGTGGCTCGAAGAGAAAATTTCAGATGGAACGTATGCTAATGCATTTCAGAATTTAATCGACAGACAAATAATTACAATCTAGAGATATGAACAAGTATTCCATAATCACAGCAGTTGCAATAATTGTAATAATTATTCCTGTATTATATGGAGTATGGAGTATTTTTTCAGTGGAGCAAATTCAGCTTAGAACACCAAATGAAGAATTCAGTTATTTTGAGATGGCAAGTAATGAAGAGATTCAAATTTGTAATCCAATGCCATTTTTTGTTAGTTTTAATGCCATAAGGATTGAAACCTTTTACACTGAAGATGTCAAAGGGGTTTTTGAAATAGGACCAACCACACTTGAACCAAATACTTCACAAATCTCAGAGCTGAATTTTTTATCAGATAATTTTTCTGAATCACAGTATCTCTTTATGCATATGGATGGTCAGTTCGATGGCGAGGTACCAGTACGATTAAACCCAAATAAAATGGTGGTAAACACAACTTTTGAAACTAGAATAATAGGAGTTATTCCCTATCAAACCACACTTTCGCAATCAGGTTTTGATTTTACAAATATGATGAATGAAGATTCTTTGTGTAATTAGGCTAGTCTTTAGATTTACTGGCTTTGCCCATTAAAGCCAAAATTATACCAATAATTCCGGCTACAACAAATGCAGCAACGAATCCGTAAACTAATTCTTTACCTAATGCTTGAGGTGCAGCAGATTTTTTTGGAGTAGAGTCCAATACACAGACATCATCTTTTAGAACAGTTCCAGGACCACATCTTTGATCCAATACACAAACACCACCTTTTAGTACGGTTCCTGGACCACATTCAGTTCTTGGTTTTTCAGTGGGTTGTTTTTCATCTTCTTTGACGGGTTTATCTTTAACTGGTTCTTCAACTGGTTCTTCTTTAACTGGTTCTTCAGATGGTTCTTCTTTAACTGGTTCTTCAGCTGGTTCTTCTTTAACTGGTTCTTCAGCTGGTTCTTGCGGACCACTGCCAAAGACAGAGCCAATAATCTCCACCTCATCGGTTCCAGAAGGTAATGTCATACTAAGAGTTCGAGAGGTAGCACTAGTTTCAATTTCAGAGTAAGAGGGCTCATCACCATCAGCTAATATGATAAAGGAATCATCACTTCCTTGATAAACTGAATCAAAGAAGGCCCTCTCAAAGGTAACCTCAAGAGTTCCAGGAGAATTTGTAACATCAACTGAAAAAATCAAAGATATGAAATCAAGATCTGCCTCAACTCCAGTAACACTTACACCATTTCCAGTGTATTCAATATCATAATTGTCACCCTCAACATTTACTGTTGTGGATTCAGCATACACAAAAGTTGAAGATATTATTGCTACGAAAATTAATCCAAGTGAGATTATCAAAAGATAGTTAAGACTAGGCAAATTCCTGCGAAGTTCAAATTGCGGATTTTGATTGCCCGTACTATTCAACAAAGATTTTCCTCAAAATTGATGTTAAAAGAAATAAGATGACAATTAATCACGTATCAGTCAAGCTTTTTTGGTTATTTTTTGATACGTAAAGAAATCTCAGGCTCAGATTACGCCACGGAGAATCTGAATAATCTTTTCTCCAATCACATTGGCAGCCAATGATTGAGCCTCTTTGGTTTGAGCACCAATATGAGGAGTCAGAATCACATTATCTAGTTCTGCCAACTTGTGGTCAGTTGCAGGTTCTTTCTCAAATACATCTAATGCTGCACCGCCAAGATTTCCGTTTTTGAGGGCATCATAAAGAGCATCTTCATCTATGACGCCGCCTCTTGAGGTGTTGATGATTTTTGCAGTCTTTTTCATTGTTGATATTTTTTGTGCATCAATCAGATGATATGTTGAATCCAATAATGGTACATGTATTGATATGTAATCAGAACTTTGAATCAAAGTATTCAAATCAGCTTTCATCAAGCCGACTTCTTTTGAAAACTCCTCATCAATTGGAACCACATCATAACCGATAATATTCATGTTGAGGGCTTTTGCAAGTCGTCCTAATCTCTTTCCAATATTTCCCATACCAATAATTCCAAGATATTTTCCTCTAAGTTCAGTTCCTTTCAATTCTTTTTTGAGCCATTGTCCATTTCTAATTCCCCTATCACCTCTGGCCGTTTGTCTAGCTAAGGACATCATTAGTCCTAAAACTAGTTCAGCTACTGCGTTCATTGCCCCTTCTACTGCATTGATTACGCGAATGTTTTTTGCTTTAGCTGCTTCTTGATCAACATTATCAAGACCCACTCCAACTCGAGCAATTATTTTACAATTTTCAGCTTTTTCAATAATTTCTTTAGTTATAGTTGTCCTACTTCTGACAATTACAATGTTGTAGGCGGAAATTTTTTCCAATATTTGTTCTGGAGTTATTGTTGGCTCGTAAGAAACTTTGAGACCATTGTCTTCTAGAATTTTATTTAATACTGGATCAACTTCATCACAAATTAAAACAGAGTCTTCAAATGACATAATCATTGAGCATGATCTGCTGAATATATTTCATTAAAAAATAAAAAGAAAAAGAAGTTAAAAGATCAAGAAAGCATTTCAGCTACTACAGGAATTACTTCCCAGAGTGGGATCATGCCTTGTTCTTGCATTTCAGAAGCTACTTCGTCAGTGTACAAACCGTGAATGTTGATTGCAGGGTGTGCAATGCTGTTCATTCCCATTGGTGGTACTGCATCACTTGGGTTACCTAGTGCATAAGCATAGGATGCCACTGGTGCTTCAATTACACCTTTCTCAACTAGAACTGGGTTCAAGCCGAATGGATCACCTGCTACAAAGATTGAAGCGGCGCCGGTGTAAATTGCTGCATAGTCGTGATTAACTGCTGCATATACGCCTGGTTCGTCAAAGACTAAGTCTACAATCATGCCTTGTGAGCCACCGAGTAACCATGTTTCAGTTGCTGCGGATTGTACTCTGTTACCTTGTGTAACTCTGTCCAATATTTCTCCTACAATGTGGAAGAAGACTGGTTCGTTACCTTGGTTTTCGATAAAGAGTCTCACATGTTGATCATTTTCAACAAACATGAGTTGTGATTGGTATTGCTTGTGTTCGAGTCCATTCCATGGTTGTGCTACAAAGATGTTCTTGTTTGTATCACCTAGTACAAGTAAGTTATGAGCCATGTTTGGTACATAACCGAATTGCATACCATTGACTACTGTTGCAGTGTTTTGATGTTTGAACATTGCTCCGGCATCATAGTTGCCTTCAGGAGTCAAATACAATTGATTGTATTGGAGTTGGAACTCTAATGCATCAGCAGAATAGAATTTTCTGTCGAGTTCACCGCTACCACTGGTCTTCTCTACCATTAGTTTCTTGTATCCGTTTGCAGGATCAACGATTGCAATTCCGTACATGCCGGAAAGTACGTGTTGGTCCATACCAACTAGTTTAACACCAGAACAATGGTATTTGAAAATACCTGCGGCTTCAGCGATGTAACAATACTGAGTTGATTCCCCAGGATTGACTGACTCAAATGCTCCTGCAGTGATTTGGGATGCGTGCATATCATTACCGTGTCCAGTAACTTCCCAATCTGGAATTGTTAGTGTCATCTTTACGACGTCACCTTGTGTAACTCTTAATGTTGGTCCTGGGACTTGTCCATCAAAAGTCATGGCATTGTATGTTTTGCCACCCATGATTGGGAGCTCAACACTGTAGCCTTCCAAATTGAACTCTACGACATTACGTCCAGAGTTTTCTAATACACCACAATCAGTCTCTGCAAATGCTTGAGGCATTACAAGTTCTAAACCGCCCATTGCGCGAATCTGATCCATGACATTTACATCCATTTTAGATGAGTCAAGAGATTGACCTGCGATTTGGGTTTGTGTATATGTGCTTCCGAATAAGGTTGCTCCCATTACAGCTACTGCTGCAATAGTAAAGAGCATACTAGTACGCTTATTCATTAAGGTGCGTGATTCGTGAATCCTATATAATAATTGTCATTCTGGACAATTTGTGAATTTATGAAAATTCTTGAAAAACAATGAATAGTGGGAAAAATAGAGATTTTTTGATTTGAAATTTAGACTAGACCAAGATTCCCTAGGAAAAGTTAAGATTCCATCAGACGCATATTATGGAGCATTTACAGGAAGAGCCATCCAGCAATACCATGTAACTGGAAATAAAGCTCATGAGAATTTGATAAAGTCATTTGTAATGATAAAGCGATCAGCGGCCGTTGCAAATATGAAAACCAAGGCTATTGACCAAAAACGAGGAAAAGCCATAGTTTCTGCATGTGATAAGATTCTATCAGGAAAACACGTAGACCAGTTTGTAGTTGATATGATAAATTCCGGAGCTGGAACTGCCTTTAACATGAACTCAAATGAGGTCATTGCCAATGTTGCATTAGAAGTACTTCACAAGAAAAAAGGCCAGTATGAGCATTTGCATCCAAATGATCATGTAAACATGTCACAATCAAGTAACGACACTTACCCTACTGCAATGCATGTTGCAATTCTCATGAATCTCAAAGACACCATACCTGCAATTGACAAATTAATCAAATCACTAACAAAAAAATCAAAACAATTTGCATCATTTAAAAAAATTGGAAGAACACATCTCATGGATGCACTTCCAGTAACTTTGGGAAATGAGTTTGCAGCATATGTAACTGCAATAACTAAAGCAAGAGGTACAATTGTTGCTGCTCAAAAAGAACTTCAAAGTGTTGCACTTGGAGGAACAGCTGTTGGAACTGGTGCAAATACACCAAAAGGATACAGAAAGATTGCAATAGCAGAACTTGGTAAAATCTCAAAACTTTCACTAAAACCAGAAAAAGACATGCAATTTTCTTTGCAAAGCAAGTTTGCAGTTGCCAATCTATCAGGAGCATTGCGTAATTTGGCACTTGAGATTAACAAGCTTGCAAACGACATACGATTGATGGCATCAGGTCCAATTGCAGGATTATCAGAGCTTGGAATACCTGCAGTTCATGCAGGCTCTTCTATAATGCCAGGCAAAGTCAACCCATCACTTGCAGAGTGCATGAACATGATTTGCTTTAACATAATTGGAAATGATACTGCAGTATCAAATGCAGCTCAAGGTGGACAGTTTGAGCTAAACGTAATGTTACCTGGAATGCTCAAGTGTATGTTAGAGTCAACTGATATGCTGAAAAACTTCTTGCCGATATTTTCTGCAAATCTTATTGATGGTTTGACTGCAAATAGAGACAAGCTTCGAGCAGATATTGAGAACAGTCCAGTGATTGTAACTCTTCTTACACCAAAGATTGGGTACCTCAAATCTGCAGAATTGTTCAAAGAATCTCTAAAGACAGGTAAGACCATAAGAGAATTAGTTGTCTCACAGAATCTAATGAGCAACAAAGAAATTGATTCTTTGTTTGGATAAACTATGGCAAAGATCTTTGTAGAGGCATACGGATGCTCTGCTAGTTTTTCAGATTCAGAGATGATTTCAGGACTTGTGTTAAACGGGGGTCATACACTGGTTGAAAGCTCCTCAGAGTCAGACCTGAATGTGATAGTGACATGTTCAGTAAAAGATGCAACTGCAAACAAGATGATTCACAGAATAAAGTCTCTAAATAAAAAACCGCTCGTAGTGGCAGGATGTTTGCCAAAGGCAGAAAAATCCACAGTAGAGAAATTCTCAGAAAATGCAAGTATGCTAGGTCCAAATTCTCTTGGCAAAACCTTGCAAGTAATTGATACAACACTAAAGGGAAGAAAAGAGATTGCTTTGGAGGATTCGGACTTGTCCAAAGTTGGCCTGCCCAAAGTAAGACTAAATCCTGCAGTTGGAATTGTAGAGATTGCAAGTGGTTGTATGAGTGAATGTACATTTTGTCAGACAAAACTATCCAAAGGAGATTTGCAAAGTTACAGGATAGGAGATATTGTAAGACAAATTGAGACTGAGATTCATGACGGATGCAAAGAAGTCTGGTTGACTTCAACTGACAACGGATGTTATGGATTTGATATTGACACAGATTTGCCAACTCTGGTAGATACGGTTGTAGAGATTCCTCATGACTTTAAGGTTAGAGTTGGAATGATGAACCCCATGTACATGGTCAGAATTAAAGATAATTTGATTAAATCATTTGACAATGACAAAGTCTACAAATTTCTGCATGTTCCAGTACAGAGCGGAAGTAACAAAGTCCTAAATGACATGAAGAGAGGCCATACTGCCGATACCTTCAGAGACATTGTACTAAAAGCAAGAGAGAGATTCCCAGACTTTACAATCTCAACTGATGTAATAGTCGGATTTCCTTCAGAGACAAATGAAGACTTTGAGATGACAGTAGACTTGCTAAAAGAAACAAAGCCAGATGTTGTTAATCTCTCAAAGTATAGCGCCAGGCCAGGTACAGAGGCTGCAGAGTGGGAGCAAATAGATGCATCAGAGGTAAAAAGAAGAAGCAAGATTATCTTTGATTTGATAAATCAAACTGCCTTTGAGAAAAACCAAAAGTGGGTAGGATGGAAAGGCCAGGTCTTGTTTGATGAGAAAACAGAGGAAGGCATCAAAGGAAGGAACTTTGCATACAAATCAATTTTTGTAAGCGATCCTGTTGAGATCGGGCAAGTTTGTGATGTTGAAATTACAGATGCCACAAAGCACAGCCTCATTGGCAAGATCGCTTGTTAAATTTTTTAGATCTGAGATTTGATTAAAAAAACGTAAGAAGGTTTTTTATCCAAATCATAGAATAACACATAGAATGAGTTTTCAAGTCAAAGAACCGATCTTAATTGTAGGATTAGGCGGGGCAGGCTCAAAATTAGCAGCCCAAGCAAAAGATGCAATCAATGCAGATTGCCTAATCATTAGCAACGATGAAAAAGACATTCAAGATGGCTCTCAATCCATAACAGTTTCCACGGATTCTGTAGTAAACCCTTCAGTTCAACTTATTCGAGGCTCTGCTTACAAAAAAGCAGAAGAGATTAGATCAACTATTTCAAATTATTCCACAGTTATCCTAATGGCCAACATGGCAGGAAAATCAGGCTCAGCGATATCCCCTGTAGTATCAGAGATTTGCAAGGAGACTGAGACAGGTTTGATGTCATTTGCAATCATGCCATTCAAATACGAAAAAGAGAGAATTTTCAACTCGGGAATTGCACTAAAACGACTCAGAGCAGATTCTGACTGTACAATAGTTTTGGATAATGACTCTTTACTTGAGAGCAATCCAGACCTTAGTCCAAAAGCATGCTATGACATCGCAAATTCTGCAATATTGCACGTAGTAAAATCACTAAAGTCCTCAGAAATTTCCGCTGAAACTAACATCTTGACTTCAAGTAAAGAGGGACAAGAAATTGAAGAATCCCTACGAGATTCACTAAAAATGCTTTATGATAATACCTCACCAAATGCCGTGAAAAAATCTATCTTGTACGTATCTGGAGGAGAAAACATTCCTGTAGGAGTCATAAATTCTATCTCCAACCTTACAAGTGGAGTACTAAATGACAGCAACTCCCAAGTAGATTTGTCATCAACTTCAGATGAATCTAAAATTGTAATGTTGTCTTCAGTACAGGGCATGACAAAGTTTGATAACTATGATCCACTAGGAGTCATCCCTCAAGAAGATACACTTGACTGGTCAACTCCTGATTGCAGCATAGATTGCAAACTAGACTTGTATCAGTTAGAGTAAAAATTTTATTTTTTAAAATAAAGAATTAATCTTTCTTTGGTGCTTCTTTCTTTGTATCTTTAGCTGGTTCTTCTTTAGCTGGTTCTTCTTTAGCTGGTTCTTCTTTAGCTGGTTCTTCTTTAGCTGGTTCTTC
>JACEMX010000093.1:0-5023 GCA_013867335.1 Candidatus Nitrosomaritimum aestuariumsis | reverse complement strand
CTTTAGCTGGTTCTTCTTTAGCTGGTTCTTCTTTAGCTGGTTCTTCTTTAGCTGGTTCTTCTTTAGCTGGTTCTTCTTTAGCTGGTTCTTCTACTTCAGGTACAACTTTTTCTTCAATCTTCTTTGTCTCTTTAGAAGGAGTAACTTCTTCTTCTACGTCTTCATCAAATCTTGAAACTAAAACATAACCTTCATCGGTTTTACTCATTCGTACTCTGATTTTTCTTGGAGGACTTCTTGCACCTTTTGCCCAAATTTGGTGTGCTAAATCTTCTTCAATTTTGATATCTTCGACTTTCATGTGTCGGCGACCATATTCTTTAATCATATTGATTGCTCTTGTTGCACGATGAGTATCAACTGAAAGTAAGGCTTTACCTAAGTTTATTGTATATACTCTCTCTACTTCTTGAGACAACTATCCTACCTCCACATCCGTTGATCTCCAAGCTCTACGCTTTGGATTAGTTCGTACAGTTCTCTTGGTTTTGAGAATTACCCAAGCTGGTACTGGTGAAGTCTGCTTTGTCTTTTTTAGCAGACGGATTTTCCTTGGAGATGACTTGCGTGCAGCCATAGATTTTGAACCGCGAAGAGCTCTTTTTAAATGAATCTCAGGAATTAAGGCAATCTGCTATTTGTTTTAGCACTCTTGCTGATGCACCCCAAACAGTTTTGCCTTCAAAATCAAAGGTGTACATTTCTTGAATCAAGTTATGAGAGGGATCAGGATCACGTGCCATAGTTTTCAGAAAGGATTCTAATGGAATACGAAATATGTTTTCGACCTCTGCATTTGCAGACAGCGGAGGAATTTCATCTACAACTGAAACAAATGGTAGAATTGAGAATCCAGAGTTTAAAGTAATTACAGAGTTTAACTGCCCAATAACTTGGTCTCGATTTATGGTAAGACCAATCTCTTCTTGTGTTTCTCTTAAGGCAGTCTCTAGAAGATCAGAGTCATCAGACTCTAGCTTGCCACCAGGAAATGAAATTTCCCCTGCATGAAATTTCATGTGTTTTGGTTTTTCAGTCATTACTACTGTTGGAGATTTTCCATAAATTACTACAAGAATTGATGCGGGTTTGTACTTTCCTTGAAGGTCTAAAACTGGATTAATTTCAGTAGACAGTAGAGATTTTAAATCATCAAGCATCATCATTGTTTTCTTTCCTACTATTCCATATTGGTTTTATTGTTCAAAGGTTTTAACCAAGGTTTAGAGATATCACCATATGACAATTAGGTACGAGGCAAATCCGCCAAAAATCCTACCAGGAGTAGACATTGACGAGTCAATATCAAAATTTATCGATAAAATAAAATTAATTTCAACAAAGTGTGATGCCATCCATCTCACCGAAAATGTTCTAGGCTTCAAAAGAGTTTCACCCATCACAGTAGGAAAGATAATTCGAAAGGAAATTCCTGATTTGCCAGTTACAGTTAGCCTGCGAGTAAGAGACAAAACCAAAGAAGAGATAGAATCCTTTGTAGCAGAAGTAATACAAGCAGGATTTTCTGGAATTCTAATCTTAATGGGGGACCCACCACAAGACGGTCAGAAAGATTCAGGATTATTTCCAAGCCAAGTAGTAAACAGCCTAAAAGAAAAGCAGATAGATTCTAAAATTGATTTGTATCTTTCAATATCAAACAAGGCAAATTTTTCAAAGATTGAAAAAAAACTAAATGCCAAACCAAAAGGTTTCATGACGCAGGTCATTCAAAACATTGATCAAGTCAAAAATCTGGCAGAAAACCTAAAAGGGTATTCTGTAATCCCGATTGTGCTTTTTCCTTCAGATAAAAATGAAAAATCTGCAAAATTTTTGAACCTAAACCTAGAGCAGTTTAGAGAAAATTTTCCAGAATTTTTATCGCAGGTTCACCAGATTACAGGAGATGTTTTGATTACATCTCCAAGTGATTTTTCAGGATTAAATGAGTTTTTAGAAAAAAATCAAGTCTAAAGAACAAAGTATTCAGCATCTGGATGATGCACAACAATTGCTGCAGTTGATTGCTCTGGGACGATTTGTCCGGACTCTGTCAAAGTCATTCCGTATTTTTCAGGATTCAGCAGTTTCCACACAAGGTGATGTTGTCCCACATCAGGGCAGCTAGGATAACCCCAGCTGTACCTCAATCCACCTTTTTCTTTAATTGCTAATTCTGATTTTATTTTTTGATTAATCCATGCAGCCATTCCTTCTGCAAACTCTACTGCAAGTCCGTGCAAATAATACGCATCTGCATACTTGTCTTCTTTGTTCCACTGCTCGATAATATCTGCAACTTTGTTTCCAACTGTAACTGCCTGAAATGCAACAATGTCATCTTTGCCAAAGTAATCTGCAAGACAAAGATGCTTTGGTTTTGTAGAGCGTGGAAGGTCAAAGACAAGTTTTTCCCCTGCAGGATGATCCACTGTTAGCTTGTTGTTCTCTCCATGACAATTAAAGTAGCCATATACTGCACTTGGCTCAAAGAGATTTTCGTCTTCTATTCGTTTTTTCCAGTCCTGGAATAGTTTTTCATGTTCTTCTTCTTGGTCTTGCCCTGCCTTGCCTCTTAATCCCCATGATAGTTTGAATAATGATTTTTTGTCAATCATCTCCCAGACTTCATTTACATTGATTTTTGATTCATCAAGATGTATTGGAATGTTGATTCTTGGCGGAGTTGGCGGAGTGACTGGCACTATGGCACTTTTAGCTCCCTCTGTTTGGGATGATGGGGTAGGAGTGGTTTCTTTCCATTTTTCTAATTTTTCTTTCCACTCTTGCAACAAGATTTCCTTGTCTGATACAAGTCTGTCCATTGTTTTGAGACCCTCAAACATTGTATTGCAGTAAAATACACCAGACTCGTACAGTCCGTCTTGTTTTGCAATTCTGTTGATATAGTTAGAATTGATTGCAGCCCCTCCACATAAAATAGGGATATCCATGTTGTTCTTTCTTGCATGCTCTACAAAGAACTGCATTTGTTTTGATGTAGATACCAAAAGTGCAGATAGTCCTATGGCATCAGGTTTTACTTCATCAATTTTTTCTAGAAACTTTTGCAGTGGTACCTGTTTTCCCAAATCATATACCGTGTAACCGTTGTTTTGAAATATTGTTTTAACAAGATTTTTTCCAATGTCATGTACATCACCATAAACTGTTCCAAGCACCAACTTTCCTTTGGTTGTCCCCTCTTCTTGTAACAGATATTTTTCAAGCTCACCTACTGCTGCCTTCATACATTCGGCTGATTTTAAAACAAATGGTAAGATTAATTCTCCAGAACCAAATTTGTCGCCAACTTCCTTCATTGCAGGAAGCAAATCCTCGTTTAGTGTTTTGATGGCACCATCATGAGTAATTTCTTGTGATGCATCAATTGATACTGCATCACCAGTTTCTTTGATAAGATCATTTTTTCCAAGTTTTTCTGCAATTGCATATACTACATCTTTTTCAATTCCATCTTTGAGCCTGTTAACAATTCTAAAGTTGGCGCGCTTACCTGCGGGCCACGATGGGTCTACATCTACTTTTTTTGATTCTTTTCCTGCTTGAGGACCTGCTTTTTCAAAGTATGAGATTAGCTCAGATAGTGCATTAGGGTGTGAATTGAATACCAAGTCTTCTGCAAGTTTTCTTTCCTTTTCATCAATTTCCCCATATGGAATGATTTCTTTTGCATTAACTATTGCAGTATCTAGTCCTGATTTTACTGCATGATACAAAAACACAGAATTTAGAATTTTTCTAGCATATGGAACCAGACCAAAGCTAATGTTGCTCAGACCAAGTGTAGTAAATGATTTTGGGAATCTTTCTTTGACTAGACGGATTCCTTCAAGGGTATTTTTTCCTGCATCCAGGAATTCATCTTCTCCTGTTGCCAAAGTAAATGTTAGAACATCAAAGATGAACTGATCTTCTCGTAGTCCGTATTTTTTTCCAGTCTCATATAGTAATTCTGCAGTCTCTAATTTTTGTTGAGGGGTTTTTGCCATTCCATTAGGGCCAATGCACAATGCAACTGCAGGAAGTCCATACTTTGCCATGATTGGAGCTAGTTTTTCAAATCTACTTCCATCACCTTCAAGATTAATTGAGTTAATCACAGGTTTGCCAGGAATTTGTATAACTGCTGATTCAATGACTTCAGGATCAGTCGAATCAATTACAAGAGGAGCATCAATCTCTAAGGAAAGTCGTTTTACTAAATTAAGCATGAATGATTTTTCATCTGAGCGCTCAGTTGTTGCAACACATACATCAAGACAGTGAGCTCCATCTTCTACTTGGGTTCTTGCCAAATCAAGCAATCCGTCATAATCATCTTCAAGTACGAGTTTCTTTGCTTTTCTGGAACCCTGTGTGTTAATTCTCTCACCAATGATTAGAGGTGCAGGTTCTTGTTTTAGCTCAACTGCCTTTAGTGCAGAACTTACTCTGGGAGTACTCAATGTGATTAAAGTGAAAGCAGTTTTTGTAAATACTTAACCCTTGGTAGAGTGAGCTTTTTCGTCAATTACTTTCCTCAAGGCTGCAATGTGCTCAGGATTTGTGCCACAGCATCCTCCAATTATTCTCACTTTGTTGTATTGCTCTAGAAAATCACCCAACGCTTCACCCATCTTTTCGGGAGTCATTTTGTATACTGCTTGTCCTCCCTGATTTTCAGGCATTCCAGCATTTGGGACTACGAGTAAATTGTGCTCTTTTTGCTCATCGAGCCATTGAACGCTTGGAGTCATCTCAATTGGACCAGTTGAACAGTTCAGACCAAACACATCAATTCCCATATCCGATACTGTAGTGTATGCTGCTTGGATATTGGTGCCAAGTAACATTTTTCCATATTGATCCAAAGTTGTATTTGCAATGATTGGAACTTTTTTTCCAGTCCTTTGCATTGCTTGGTGACACGCTTCAATCACTAGTTTTACTTCCAAAATATCCTGGCTGGTTTCAATTAGTAGTGCATCCACTCCTCCAAGGATTAGTCCTTCTGCTT
>JACEMX010000103.1:39784-42029 GCA_013867335.1 Candidatus Nitrosomaritimum aestuariumsis | reverse complement strand
ATTCCTTGTGCACCGTAAGATTCTGCCAATTTAACATAATCAGGACAATATTTTCCTTGGTCAACTCCAATCATTCTTCGATCATAGAATGTTCTCTGCCATTGAGCTACCATTCCTAAAGTGAAGTTATTTAGCACAAATACAATTACTGGGATATCTTCAAGAACTGCAGTTGCCAAAGAATTTTCAGTCATTGCAAAGCTTCCATCACCTGCAATGTCAACTACTGCAACATCTGGTTTTGCAACTTTTGCACCAATTGCGGCTGGGAATCCCCAACCCATTGTTCCAAGACCAGTAGAACTGAAGAAAGTACCAGGTTGAATAACATCAAAGAATAACGAGGCCCACATTTGGTGTTGTCCTACCTCAGTAGTAACAATTGATTGATGAGGAAGTAATTCTCGTAGTTTTCTCAAGATTTTAGCAGCACCCATCTCACCTGGATGTAGTTTTAGATTCTCATGCCAGTATTCTTTTGTTTCTTTTACATGTTTTATCCAAGTATTCTCCTCCGTTTGTTTAACTGCCTTTTGCATCAACAGTTTTACCATAATTCTTAATGACGCTCTCACATCACCCACTACTGCAACAGATGTGGTTTGGTTCTTTCCAATTTCTGCTGGGTCTACATCCATATGAATAATCTTTAATCGTTTTTCAAAGTCTTCAAAGGTTCCAACTGAACGATCTGAGAACCTAGTTCCTATTGCTAATACGCAATCAGCTTCAGTCATTATCTTGTTTGCTTCAGCATGTCCATGCATACCGATTGGACCCAAAGATAATGGATGATTTTCAGGAAATGCACCTTTTCCTTTGAATGTAGTTACAACAGGAATCATAAGTAATTCAGCTAAAGCTTGTAATTCTGCAAATGCCGATGAAATGATTGTTCCACCACCAGCTAAGATAACAGGTTTTTCGGCACTAAGAAGCATAGTGATTGCTTTTTCTATATTCATCATATCAGGATCTGTCCATGGATGGTAACCGCGAATTTTAAACTCATCAGGAAACACCATTTCTGCTTCGTTTTGTTGGACATCTTTTGGAATGTCAATTAGAACTGGTCCAGGTCTTCCAGTTTCTGCTATAAAGAATCCTTTTCTTACGACTTCAGGGATCTCCTTTGCATCTCTTGGTTGAAATGCATATTTTACAACAGGATTTGCCATTCCAATAATATCACTTTCTTGAAATGCATCTCGGCCTATCATAGCTACTGGAACTTGGCCAGTCACCGCGATCATTGGAGAAGAATCAGCTTGAGCAGTTGCAATTCCAGTAAGAATGTTAGTTGCACCAGGTCCCGATGTTGCAAAGCAAACTCCTGGTTTTCTACTTACCCTACCAAAGCCATCCGCCATATGAGAGGCAGATTGTTCATGTCTAGTTAGAATATGTCTAATATCACAGCGTGCAAATTCATCATACATAGGAAGGTTTGCACCGCCAGGTAAACCAAATACTTCCTTTACTCCTTCCTTTTCCAAGGCCGTCATTAGTGCTTTTGCACCAATCATTGTTTCCATTTTATTTTCCAAATCAGTCGCCATAATTTTAATGTGATATGTAATTTGTGCGCTAAAACGCTAAATCGACTAGCAAAAGTAAGTCAGTTTTCTGAGTTAATTTTTCATTCATTTAATTTCCAAAAATAAGCCTCCGATATTATTAATAAAGATTCTCAAAAAAATAACCGAAACTTTGTAAGAAAATTACAGAAGACTTAAACTGATTCTACCTCTCAAGATTATCAGTTTTGTCAGAAAATGAGGAAATTATCAAGGTGATTGAAACTTTTTTTGAGGCAGGAAAAACAAAGGATTTTTCTCACCTACAAAGCATCCATCTAGATGACAACAAATTTTCAAGTTTTAGCGACTTGCCTCCATATGACCTCAAAGATGTAAAAACAACTCTAGAGTTGGAACAGTTGAAATTCATAAGCATTACAGATTATGACTATGAAGTTAAAAGTCCTAAAATCAGCGTTTTTGGTGATACTGCAGTAGTTGCCTTCGAGTTAAATCAAAAAGGAATGCTAGTAGATACAAAGGCATACACCGGAGAACATATGTCCATAGACGGTAGAGCGACTTTTGTTTTAGTAAAATATCCAACTTGGAAAATAGCTCATATTCATCTTTCAAAGATAAGATGAGAGTTACTTTTTGCTGTTTTGAGGTTTGTTTTGATTAGGGTTTTTGGGTTTGTTTTGATTTGGTTTGTTTTGTTTTGA
>JACEMX010000103.1:22806-39684 GCA_013867335.1 Candidatus Nitrosomaritimum aestuariumsis | reverse complement strand
AGTTACTTTTTGCTGTTTTGAGGTTTGTTTTGATTAGGGTTTTTGGGTTTGTTTTGATTTGGTTTGTTTTGTTTTGACTTGTTTTGATTAGGGTTTTTGGGTTTGTTTTGATTTGGTTTGTTTTGTTTTGACTTGTTTTGATTAGGGTTTTTGGGTTTGTTTTGATTTGGTTTGTTTTCATTGCATAACTGTTTGTACATTTTGAATGCTTGATCAACTGTTGCATTTTGGTGTACAATTGCACGAACAGCACGTATCATTGGAACCGGGTTTTCGGATTGCCAAATGTTTCTACCCATATCCACACCTACCGCGCCAGCTTTGATTGCATTATACGTTAATTGCATTGCATCACGTTCTGGAATTTTCTTTCCGCCTGCAACAATTATTGGTACAGGACAAGCCTCTACAACTTTTTTGAAATTATCACAATAGTAAGTTTTGACAATATGTGCCCCTTGTTCAGCGGCAATTCTACAGGCAAGTGATAGGTATCTTGCGTCCTTTCCAAGTTCTTTTCCTACCGCAGTTACTGCAAGAACTGGAATTCCATAACGATTAGCCTCACTAACAAGTTTTCCAAGATTAATAATAGTTTGATTTTCATATTTAGAGCCAACAAACATTGACATTGCAATTGCGCTTACATTGAGTCGGATTGCCTCTTCCATGGTAACTGTAATTTGTTCTTGAGACAAGTCCTCTCCTATTATGCTTGCACCGCCAGATACACGCAAAACCATTGGAACTGAAGTGTTCGCATCAACAGAAGTTCTTTGAACTCCTCGTGTAAGCATCAAAGAGTCACAGTATTTGAGTAAGGGCGTAATGGTTTTTTTTGCATTTTCTAGTTTTTCGGTTGGTCCTAGAAAGTACCCATGGTCTACTGCAAGCATTAATGCTCGATTATTTTGAGGTTTGATTATTTTTGCAAGTCTGTTTTTTAATCCCCATTCCATATCTCTTCGGTTTTTTCAGAAAAAAAATGCCTTTCTTAAGCCTTTCTTATTTAGTGATAATTATTTTCATTGCACTTTCACCACTTCTGGCATGATCAAAGGCTTTTTGAGAATCACTAATAGGATAAGTGTGAGTTACCAGTTGTTTCACATCAATTTCACCAGATTCTATTAATTGTAATGCATCCTTTGTGTCGTTGTCAGATGCTGCATAACTTGTAACAAGTGTTATTTCTTTGGAATAGACTTTGCTCATATCCAAATCAATTTTAGCGCCCTTTGATGGAACACCGAACATCATAATTGCACCTCCTTTTCTAACCATTTCAATTGCGTCTTCTAATGCCTTAAGACTACTAGTTGCAACAATTGCAACATCCACTCCACGCCCTTCTGTTTGTTCTAAAATTTTTTGATATCTATCCTTGTTTGTAGAGTTGATAGACTCAGATACATTGAATTTTTTTGCAAAATCAAGTCTAAAATCATTTACATCAAAACAAAACACTTTGGAGAATTTTTTTGCTTGTGCAATCATAACATGCATCATTCCAGTAGGTCCAACTCCAAAAATTGCTGCAGAGTCACCTTCAAGAAAGCTGTACTTGGTCCATGCCCTGACGCAACAAGCCAATGGTTCAATCATTGCAGCTTCTTCAAATGTCATTGAATCAGGGATTTTCAAAACACCGCCATGAGTTACATTCCATTCGGGTACAACGTATTCTTCAGATAAACCGCACGGTGTAAGATTTGTCTCATAATATTTTTTGCACATTGTTTCATTACCATGTTTACAATGATGACAGGAATAACAAGGAACATGATGATGAGTAAAAACTCTATCACCTTTTTTGAATTCTGAAACATTAGGACCGACGTCAATTATAATCCCTGCAGGTTCATGACCAAGTTTCATTGATGGTTGTCCGTATTGACCAAATACCTTTTCTAAATCAGAGCCACAAATCCCACATGCATGCATTTGTACTAAAATATCTCCAGGTCCAAGTGTAGGTTTTTCAGTGTCATCAACTGAAATGATGGAAGGGTCTTTTACAAACGCAGTTTTCATATCAAACTTTTAGAATATTGATTATAAGTAGATTAAAGGAGTTATACACCTAGAATCTTCTTGAGCATTACTCTGTAATCGACTTCAGTTTTTTTGCTACCAGTAGCTGGTAGTGCAAAAACCAGCGTAGATTTTTCTGCCCTCAGTGCGGTTAGTTCATCATTAATGGATTCTGTAATATCATCACTTACCAAGACCAACCCTACATCAGAATCTTCAGTTAATTTTTTAATTTCATCAAGTGCATTTTCTGGTGTAGGAGATACAATACCTGGAATTCCTGCCAATTGAAAGCTTGTTACAAAGGATTTACTTCCCACAGTGAAGATTTTCACAGATCAAAATTTCGTCCATTCTAATTTAACCCTTTTTGGAAGGGAGTAGATCTGGAAAGATTGATTTAGTTTATGACTTTGGAGTGATTATGGCAGAAATCGATACTGGAAAAGACATCTACTTGTTCACTCATGGTAGAATGGATTTGCAAGAAAAGGCACAAAACGCACTTTTAGCAAAAGGATTTGTCAAAGAGAAAATAATCATGGCCACGCCTAACAAAGTGGGCCAAGTTGGAGACTATATGGCTATGCTATGGAGACCCCCTACCCCGGATCAAATCAAGATTCAAAAGATAACAAATGTTGAGGAGGTCGAACCAGAGGGAATGGTCGGACTTTGGAAAGGAGTTTCCAAAGATGATGTAGATACAGTCCCATTAGACTAGCTAAATCCAGCCCCGAATTGATCTCCTTTTTGAATGGGATCAACTCCTGAAGAATTTTTTAATTTCAGATAAAGTAAAGCCTCGTAAACTATCTTTATTGCATCATCCTCACTAACATCACAATCAGAGATTGTTTGATCTTTGTATTTTTGTAAATTTTGAGAATCCTGCTCATCTACGGAAACATTATCCTCAGTTAGCATGTTTGCTATTTTTTCGATTTGTGCGTTGTGTTGTTGTTCTTCCATGGTTTACTAATTGGCATTCTAGTTATTAACCAATTCGAATAATTTTGCCATTATAAATCCGAAATTAAGCTCACAACAAAATTTGCATATTCGTCATCCGAAAATACTATTTTTTCAAATTGATTTTCTTTTTTTGCCAGAATGACCGAGTCTAAATGATAACATTTGTTTTTTCCAGATAATCTCCCAAAATAATATCCAGGACATGAACAAAAGTCGCTTTCAGGATCCAGCCAATGTTCTTTTCCCTTTCCCACCACTGTCCAAAGCTCTCTATTGCTTGGCTCAAAGACATGTAATTTAACCCGTTTTTCAGAAACTAGGATTTCTATTCGGTCAGGGTCTTTTTTCACAAGAATTTAATCCAAAGTCTTTCGTATATCTTTGATGTTGCAGCAAAGAATAGTTTCTCAAAAACCTGCATTAGTGATTGAGGGGCAAAAAAAGTACCTAGTTGTAACTGATTTGCATATTGGTTTTGAGAGTAGTTTTGCTTCAAATGAAATTTTTCTGGGTAAAAATACCTCAATAAATGAGACTATTGACGAATTATTATCTATAATAGAATCAGAAAACCCTGATTCAGTAATACTGTTAGGAGATGTCAAATCCAGCATAAAAAACATTTCAAAGACAGAGTGGAATGATGTGCCATTATTTTTTGAAAAAATAAAAGAAAAATGTAACATAATTTTGATTCCCGGAAATCACGATTCTAATATTCAACGACTAGTACCTGAAGGAATTTCACTGATTAGCTCAACAGGAATGGTAGAAGAAGAAATTCTTTTTACTCATGGACACACAATGCCAACAGAGAATTTTTCACATGTAAATAAAATCATCATGGGTCATTTGCATCCAGTATTTTTTCAAGAAGAATCAATTGTAAATGGACAAAGAGTATGGGTTTCAATGAGAACAAACAAAGACAGCATTTTCCCTAGCAGTTCAGGAGAAATCGAGGTTACGATTGTTCCATCATTTAACAAATATTTCTATGCAACAAATAAGAGAAAATATAAAAAATCAATCTCGCCTATCGTTGAAAAAATGAAGCAAGTTTCATCTGCTCGCATAGTTACATTGGATGGAACAATTATTGGAGATGAAAATATTTTAGATCAAGTGCTTTGATTAAAAGGGATCATATGGTTCTATGGGATTAATTGTTGTATTGTTGTTTTTGAGCCATTCCAGAGTTTTTACAAAAGAATCTGCTAGCTCAATTGTCGTCAACACAGGAACTCCCAGTTCTAATGATTTTCTTCGAATTTGATATTCATCATCTAACATTCCCACATATTTTTCCAAAGTTGAAGTGCTAGGGATGTTTATTATAAAATTGATTTTACGTTCATAAAGTAAATCAGCAATGTTTGGTTTTCTTTCAGGTTCAGATATTTTGTGAACCACTTCGATTTCTCCAATTTTTTCTTCAAAAAATTCAGCAGTATGCTCTGTTGCAAATATCTTAAAGCCAAGATTTTTCAAAAGAGCAATTGATTGAAGTAATTTTTCCTTATTTTGTGCACCTCCAACGGTAACCAAAGCAGCGCCTGTTTGTGGCAGATTATACCCAACTGAGGTCAATCCCTTTGATAGTGCATCATAGAAACTGTCACCAAAGCAGGCAGCCTCGCCAGTTGATTGCATTTCCACGCCTAGTGCAATGTCTGCACCCTCCAACTGCATGAACGAAAATTGAGGTACCTTTATTCCATAATTGTGAATTTTCTGCCATTTATTTTTGGGAATATCGGGTAAAGGTTTGTCCAAGATTGCCTTTGCTGCCAACGAAATCAAGTTGGTTTTTACCAATTTGGAGACAAATGGCATTGAGCGAGATGCTCGTATGTTCAGTTCTATAACATAGACGTGATTATCGTGTACAAGAAATTGTAAATTAAACGGGCCTTTAACATTGAAAGTCGTTGCGATTTTTGTAGTGTACTCTGTAATTGTCTCAATTGTTTTATTGTTAAGACGCCAAGGTGGAATACACATCATTGCATCTCCAGAATGAACACCTGCACTGTCAATGTGCTCTACTATTGCACCAATAATGACTTTTTTACCATTGCTTATTCCATCTACATCCACCTCAAGTGAGTCTAACATGAATTTAGAAATAACAACTGGGTGATCAGGAGAAACATCAGTTGCCTCCTTGATGTATGTTTTTAGTTCTTCTTGAGACCATACAACTTTCATTGCAGCTCCTGACAAAACATAAGATGGTCTAACTATTACTGGAAATCCAACTTCTTGCGCAAAACTTTTTGCTTCATTCAAATTTGAAAAAGCTTGCCAACGTGGCTGTTGAATATGGAGTTTATCTAACTCTGCACTAAATTTTGAGCGGTCTTCTGCTCTATCCACATCATGTGCACTTGTACCTAAAATATTGACATTGTGCTCTGCAAGTCCAGGAGTAAGATTGTTTGCAGTTTGACCTCCAACACAAGTAATCACTCCTTTTGGATTTTCAAATTCTGTAATATCTAAAATTCTTTCTTGAGTTAATTCTTCAAAATATAATCGAGTACAAATATCATAGTCAGTAGACACAGTTTCGGGATTACAGTTAACTACAGAGACACTTTTTTCACCGTTTTCTTGCAGGCCCCAAACCATGTTAACAGTACCCCAATCGAATTCCACACTGCTGCCTATTCTATAAGGTCCAGCTCCTATCACGATAACTCCTTTCTCATCTGGATCAATTTTGACATCATTAGAATTTCCACCATAAGTCAAGTAAAGATAGTTAGTTACAGCAGGCCATTCAGCAGCTAGCGTATCAATTTGCTTAACTACAGGCACAATTCCATGGTCTTTTCGAATTTTTCTCACCTCATCTGGATCCATGTTTTTAGCTCGTGCAATTTGCTTGTCTGAGAATCCAAGTTTCTTGGCTTCCCAAAGAAGGGGTTTGGCCAGATCTTCTTTTGACAGGCTATCTTCAATATCTACAATGTTTTTTATTTTCTCGATAAACCATGGATCAATTGCAGAAAGATTGTTTATTCGCTCAACAGAAAATCCTGCTTTTAATGCTAGGGCAACATTATACAAAATTAGATCATCAGGATGAGAAAGTTTGTTTTCTAGTTGTTCCTCATTCATTGTTTCATCTTTTCTTCTGTTTAATACAAGACCGTCATTTCCAATATCCAGCATTCTAATTGCTTTTTGGAAGGATTCCTCAAAGTTTCTGCCTATTCCCATTACTTCACCGACTGATTTCATTGTAGGTCCGAGCCTTCTGTTTACTAGTTCAAATTTTGAGAAATCCCATCGAGGATGTTTGCATACAACATAATCAAGTGAAGGTTCAAAACAAGCAGTAGTACTTTTAGTAATGCGATTAACAAGTTCGGATAAATCATAACCCAATCCAATTTTTGCAGACATGTATGCCAGTGGATAACCAGTAGCTTTACTAGCTAATGCCGAAGACCTTGACAGTCTAGGATTGATTTCAATTGCGACATATCTGTCTGAATTTGGCTCTAATGCATATTGAATATTACACTCTCCGACTATTCCAACATGTTTTGTTGCACGTAATGCCGCAGAGCGAAGCATGTGATATTCATGATTATCAATGGTTTGAGATGGTGCAACTACAATGTTATCACCAGTATGAACTTTCATTGCCAGGACATTTTCCATATTACAAACTATGACATTATTTCCACCATAATCTTGCATTACTTCGTATTCGATTTGTTTCCAGTGGCCAATGTATTCTTCAATTAATACCTGGCCCACAAGACTTGCCTTTAGTCCCCTTTCTACAATTTCATGTAATTCAATTTCATTATATGCAACTCCGCCACCACGTCCTCCAAGAGTGTAGGCGACTCTGATTATTACAGGGTAATTCAGTTCTTCTGCAGCTTTTTTGGCATCATCAAAGTTTGTTACAGTTTTACTTTTGAGAACTGGAACACCGCACTCACCCATAGAATCTTTGAAGAGTTGTCTATCCTCAGTTCTTTGAATTCCTGGAACTTGTGTACCAAGTACTTTTATCCCATACTTTTGGAAAATGCCTGATTCTTCTAGTTTCACTCCACAGTTCAGGGCAGTCTGCCCCCCATAGGCAAGCATTACCCCATCAGGTCGTTCCTTTTCAATAACAGATTGTACATACTCTGGATTTACTGGGAGTAAATACACTTGATCTGCAAACCTTGTGTCAGTTTGAATTGTTGCAACATTAGGATTGATCAGGACACTTTTCAATCCATCTTCATGAATTGCTTTGAGGCATTGGCTTCCGGAGTAGTCAAATTGACGGTCGTTTTAGCGACTCTCGCCGGCTTCTCCGATTTTAATGGCCCCACTACCCAACACAAGAATTTTTTCTAACGACTCATTCTTTGGCAGCTTTTTCCTCCCCCATAAGGCGTTTTAGTTCTTCAAAGACGAATTTACAATCATAAGGACCTGGTGCAGCTTCAGGATGAAACTGAACTGCAATACAATTTTGTGATTTGTGTTTTATTCCTTCTACTGTTTTATCATCTGCGTTCTTAAACCATAAATTAAATTCGGAGTTTGTTAGAGAATCAGGATCAATACCATAACCATGATTTTGACTTGTAACATATACTTGATTATTATCTAAATTGACACAGGGCTTGTTTTGACCACGATGACCATATTTTAGTTTGTAAGTTTCAGTATTTCCTGCTAGTCCAATTATTTGAGCTCCTAAACAAATTCCAAGTGTAGGAATATTTTTTTCAATTAATTTTTTTGCAGTGTTAACAGTGTCAGGACAATTTTGAGGATCACCAGGTCCATTACTTATCACAACACCTTGAGGATTGTACGAAAGTATTTTTTCAATAGAGGCATTCCAAGGTAATTTTATGACCTTGTATCCCAAATTTCTAATATTTCTCAATATTGCATTTTTTGCACCAGTATCAATCACAACAACAGATTTTTCATCGGAACCATAAACTTCTTCTTTCTTTGTGGAAACTACATCCATGAATTTTTCAGAGTTATAGTGAGGTGCGCCTGCAAGCTCTTTCTTTACTTTTTCTACATCGATTTCACTGTCAGAAACAACTAGGGCTGCCATCATCACCCCGCCGTTTCGAAGTTTTTTTGTCAATTCCCTAGTATCGATTCCAGATATCCCAGGAATTTTTTCATTATATAGCCACTCATCAAGAGTCATAGTCAAATTCCAATGGCTTGCAGTTTCAGATAGTTGATGAACAACTAGTCCGCGAACCTGGATTTTATCAGACTCAAAAAATTTTGAAATTCCATCCTCATCCTTAATTGAAGGATCTGGAACTCCATAATTGCCAACTAAAGGATACGTTAAAGTCAAAATCTGGCCACTGTAAGATGGATCAGTAAGGGTTTCAGGATACCCAACCATACCTGTATTGAAAACTATTTCACCAAAAACAGTTGTAGAATAGCCAAAGCCCATCCCATCAAGGACGGTGCCATCATCAAAAATCAGTTTTCCAAACTTGTTTGCATGGCTTGATTTCTTGGTAGTTATTGTGACCCTCGTCAAATGTTTCTTGTTCGTGATTTAAATTTTGTGAGGAAAAATGCTAGAATAGATTTGATCGCTGATTTTTTCTTAAAATTTCAATTAAAAATTGATGATCGGTGCTAGAGGAAGACAAAAACTGAAATAATTTAGAGTGCGCGGAACTCCTCACTCCATTTGTGATATGCACGGACCATCTCAGTGGAAACACTTGGCTTTCTTCTAGACATAATGGATCTAAAGTCTGCAGTATTGAGTTCTCTTGGTTTTTGAGGATCTTCTCCTTCTACTGGCTCATGATAGTCAGGGGAGTCAAATAATTCATGAACTGTTTTTAGATGTGCTGCTTGGCATACATCCTTAATGTCACTTGCACTATAACCATCAAACATTTTTGCTAGCTCTGAAGAATTTACTCTTGGACTCATAGTAAGATCAGAAGTATACTGTTTGAAAAGACTCTCTCTTGCCTCCTGAGTTGGAAGAGAAACATAGATTCGTTTTTGGAATCTTCTAAGAAATGGCCAATCAAGACTCCATGGCTTGTTGGTTGCACCAACTACATACATCATCAAATCTTTTCCTTTGCCATTCACACCATCCATTTCAGTTAAGAATTGGTTTTTGGTCCTAACCTCACCGCCAACCTCACTATTACGTGAACCTAAAAGAGAGTCCACTTCATCTACAAACAAAATTACTGGTTTTCCTTCTTTTTCTGCATACTTTCTTGCCATTCTAAATAATTTAGAGACGTTCTTTTCTGCCTCTCCTAACCATTTACTCATCATGGATGAGGCATCTACATTGATAAAATATCCGTCCATCTCACTTGCAGTAGCTGCTGCAAGCATTGTTTTTCCTGTTCCTGGAGGACCGTAAAGCAGCATACCTTTTGGCCAACCCAGTGGGAACAAATCGGGTCTTTTGGTAGGATAAACAATAGATTCACGTAATGCACTTTTTGCATCCTCTAAACCGATAACTTCATTCCAGCTAACGTTGGGTTTTTCTTTAAGCACTAATTCTTCGAAATCATTTTCATCTTCTTGTCGCTCAACAGATTTTTTTTGCTCCTCTGGTGATGCTTCTGGATCCACTGCAGGCTCCACACCATGTGAATCTTGAAGAGCCTTAATACGACCATGATAAGAGTTGCATCTATCCTTGTACAAAGGATTGAGCTTACTTCCAGGATACAACTGTAATAGTTTTACAAGAGAATCAATAGCTTTTTGATAATTGGCAATTGCCATTCCTCGTGCGCCTTGTGAATCAAATTTGATAGCTTCGGATGCATATTTGCTAGCATTGTTTTCTAATTCTTGGGGAGCCAAACTCATTCTATATTACCTGTCCTTCTTTGTCTGTAGAATTTTCTAGGTATTCATGGGAGTTAATCTCTATCGCGATTTTGGTAAAATTATTTGCACTATTTTCAGATTCATTTTCCTGTGTTGAAATATGAGATTTTTCTAGATCATATTTTTCGGAAATATTGCTGTGTAATTCCTTTATTTTTCCAATAGAGTCCTCAGCAGAAATTATCAATTCAGACACCTCGTCATCAATACTTTCTATGGATTCGGCTGAATCACGTATGATTGATACGAAATACTCCAAAATAGATTTAGTATCTTTTTTATCCTCATATTTGTGCAACATAAAATCAGCAAGACCTACAATTTTTCTCAGATCCTGAAGTTCCTCTAGAGTCAGGTTTTCTATCTTAAGATTAGAAGAATCTGATTGTGATATTTTTTTATCAATTTTACCTGATATGTTTTTGATAAAATCAAGGTCCTTTGAGATTCGATTAGGTTTTAGAAAAGTCAATTGTCAAATACTTTCAAAAAATCAAGATGAGGATACTGCTTACTTATTTTAGAGTCTACTATCAATTTTACTTCATCTAGTAATGTTGAAGACTCTACGTTTGAGCGACTAAAGTCAAACTGAGCCTTTGTAATGGAAGCAGAATCCAAAACTATGCTTCCAAGATGTACTGATAATTCGGATAGTTTACGGCTACTTTCAGGTAGAATGTCAACTAGCTGGGCACTGATAGTTCTAATCATTGGGACCATGGAAGGAAACATCTTTGGAATCAAATCAATTCGGGATGCAGAATGCATCCTTTTTTCAATACAACAGAGTCCCTCAAGACAAAAAGAAACAGTACGTTCCACATCTATTGCTTTGTAACAATGTTGTTCTTCGTTTTCTGTTTCAATTACAAGTATTTTGTTTGTTTTTTTTAGTTCAATTCTTTTCTTCTTTAATACACCTATAACCTCAGAGATTAAGCTGCTAGAGTAATCTAATCTAGGGACAATGGTTCTTGTTTGAGAAATGTTGGCAGATGTTATACAAAAATCATATTGTCCTTTCATATCATCTAGTTTATCGGAAATTTGTATTTGAGGAGAATGTCACAGAAATATCATTAACCACAGTAACAGTAAGGTGTAGATACAACTTTGATTTTTTTTGAGTATTTGTGCAAAGGAATTTAGCTCTCGATTTTACCTAAGGGGTTGTTAACTAAAAGCATGGTAAACGAGCACTCTTTGACAGTCAGTCTTGAGGAATTTGGCCTCAGCAAGTATGAAGCCCAAGCCTATGTCGCCCTAATTTCCAAAGGAACCATTTCGGCAAGTGAACTATCATATTATTCAGACATACCACGAACAAAGGTATACCCAACATTACTAAAACTAGAAAACAAAAAACTGGTCATAATATCAAAAAGCAAGCCAATAATGTGTACTGCCATTGCTCCAGAAGACGCTTTTGATTCTGTAATTCATGAGCAAATAAACAAAGTCAATGCAATGAATACTCTAGTATCCAAATTAAAAAAAGCAAGTGAGGAAAGTAGAAAATCAAGAGGATCTGAAGAAAAGAGATACTATCAACTTAGTGCCAATAATGTGCTTAATCAATTACGAAAAATGATTGACGGTTCCAAATCATCAATACAAATAGCAGTAGATCAATGGGGTCTCGGATTAATTTCTGAATGTAAGGAACAATTACTATCTGTAAATCGGAGAAATTTAGATGTAAAAATACTCGTTCCTACAACCCTTATTGGTTCTGAAGCTTATAGAACTATACCTGATGGGGTAAAAATTAGAGCATCAGATGTTGTACAGAATTGCTTTATTTTTGATGAGACTGAACTTTTGATGGTAAGTGATGAGAATGGTAAAGGAGTAAACTTTTCTTCAACTGAGATTCTTGGAAATAACCAAAGTAAATTATTTACAAATATTTGGAAAAATGCTATAAAGACAGAATCTCTTGCCGACATGACAAAATCAGAGTCTCAAGAGATTTACAAGATAATAAAAATAATAAATGAAAACGGACTGAATCATATTTTGAATTCAATAATTGTCTCAAAGAAATTAGACATAGACATGATCAAACTCTTAGAAAAAAATGGAGTTAATCTTAAAACAAAATCCCTTGACGATGTAATTGAGATGATTGATGCTGCAATGCAAATCATGTGTTCAGGACACGTAAATTTTGATGCAAACAACAAAAATATCACAATTGAATCCAAACTAAACAGTGGTCACTCTTTGCCATGGGTGTCCATTTTAGACGGATATTTGCAGAAAAAAGGATACAAAACTAGAATAGTCTTTCAGAACAATTCTACAAAAGGGGAAAAAACCCACATCAAAATAACTAAAAATTAAAATCAGATTAAAAACTGTACCACAATACTTGATTGAACAACATATAGAATCTCTAGGAATCACTTTACCTAGCCCCCCTACACCCGCAGGATCCTACATCCCAGCAGTAAAAACAGGAAACTTACTATTCATTTCAGGTCAAATTCCCATGGTAAATGGTAAGTTGCTTTACACAGGAAAAGTTTCTGACGCAAATTTAGAGGAAGCTCAAAAATCAGCAAAAACTTGCGCAATAAACATACTTGCCCAAATCAAACGAGAATTAGGAGATTTTGAGAAAGTATCAAGAATTGTCAGACTAAATGGTTTTGTAAATTCAGAGTCAGATTTTTCTCAACACCCAAAAGTCATTAATGCTGCATCAGATTTGTTTTTTGAGATTTTTGGAGATAAAGGAAAACATTCGCGAATCGCAGTAGGTGTTGCAAACTTGCCCCTCGATTCAATGACGGAAATTGACGCAGTCGTAGAGTTTTCTGAATAATTTTAGTCAATTTGGAAATTATCTTAAATAGATTTTTTTTTGATTTTAAGATATGGCGCAGACATGTCGCGGGTTGTGTGAAAGGCAAAAACCTGAAGGAGTATCAAACAATTTGAGATATAGTACAGGGCAAAAGTGGTGTTCATTATGTGCATTGTTTTTACTTACAGAAGATTTTGTTTGCCAGTGCTGTAAAACAAGGCTCAGATCAAAACCAAAGAATAAGAGGTATGAACTGTCAAGAATGTAATCATGAAAAGGGAAAATGTGATTGTTATTGTTGTTGTTCGATTTCCCAGATAGGCTGTCCCTATTGTATTCCTCTAGTATTAGGATATAGACAAATAAAAAAAATAGTTAGAAAAATGAAAAAGTAAATCTCATGAAATAATTAATTCGTTTTTTATATTCCCGTAAGATCTAGTAAAATTTGAAGACATAAGGAAGATGACTTGCAGGGAATTTGCGGTTATCTGGAGGACATCCCCCTTACGTCAGAAATTTTGTCATATTATCATAATATAAGTATAATATTTTGTAATATTTTATAGGTGCAAAATGTGGCAGTGCATCTACTTTCATAGTACAATATTTTGTTATGCTCATAACATATGAAAGCTTAAATAGATAGATCTGAAGTAAGCATATGAAAAAAATTCTCTCATCCAACAGAGGAACAAAATCAGTGTATTCTGAGAGTAGTTTCAAGCAATGGATTAATGAAAAAAAGGAATCTAGAAGCATCATATCCGAATCCGATGAGGGTCAAATGATATCTGCATTCAAAGGAACAAAAGTAATACGAGTAAATCAAAAACCCAAAACTCCACACATTCCCACAAAACAGGTTCTTGTATTCAATAAAGGAACCCAAAGAAAAGTAATAGAAAATTAGCTCAGTCTTGAATCGATACTACTATTTCCCAGTTGAGCTTTTTTCTCTTTTCTTAATTTCAAAGCAGTCAACCCATTAAAACTAAAGATTACTGCCAATCCCAAATAAGCCAATGTTTGACTATGTTCTATAAGAACCGCAGAGACACCAGTTCCAACCACACTTGGGAGTAAGGATAAAGCATACAACCACCAACCGCAGCATCCTAAAGGAACCAATGAGAAAAATGAAAAAAAAGATGTAGCTGCCGTGCTTCCTGAATTTCCACCAAAGGCTTTTTTCTTTACATCAAGATTACATCCAAGAAGTTTACTTTTCTCTGAGAGAAATATTTGTAAACCAACTCCCACTCCCATTCCAATTATCACTATAGCATTAAGCTGGAATGCAGCATTTATGGCATCAAGGGGTTCTAAAGCAGGAGTAGTTGCAATTACTACTGATAAGTAAATTACAATGGTTAGCATTCCAACTAAAATAGATTTTTGGATTGGGTGCATTACCATACCGCCGTGTCTGGATGAAATGCCACCCATGAAAACCAAAATCCAGGTTCCATCGAAATTCTAGTAAGATAATTTCCTTCCAGAGGTCCAGAGATTGCAAGACCATCATAGCTCCACACAGATTCTGTTTTAGCGTCAGTTATTTTTCCATCAACATATTGAAATTGCAAAATTTCACCATTCAAGTTTCTATCAAAGGCCCTAGAATTTTGAGGGAAAAGAGACACTAGCATTAAAGAAGTTTCACCAATGTTATCATTGATAACATTATGAAGTTCCACATCATTTTGCTTATAGGCCTTGTAGATCCCATCTTCATGAAATCCCAAAATGATTTCTTTTGGATGCATACGGTCATCCATGTTATCTACTGGAAAAATTATTCTAGGATCTGTATAGTAGTCACCATAAGGGTCGGTTGCGTAAGACCGAAGATGTCCCGTATCAGTTGTTAATACCAGACTGTCAGGATGCAGTTTTTTCCAATCTCCCCAGGTTATAACATCAAAAGGTATTGTTTTTAGTTGAATTCCAGATAACTTACCAGTTACTGCCATTCCAAGGCCTTGACTCCAATACGAATCAGTCCATCTATCATACATCAACAGATTACTCTGATACAATTTTCCCGAAGTACCAAATTCCACTTCATTGCCATTAACTATTCTCTCGAATACCTGATTTGTATAACATAATGGGCAATAAGTTACTGCAACAGGAGTGCCTCCAACAACATCATTTACGATCTCATGCCAGACTAAAATGAAAAGCGGATATGCTCGGGCATCACCGTTAATTTCCAATCCAATTACAACATCTGAATCTGAGACAAATTGTGAACCCGAAATTTCAGTAAATTTCGGATCATCAATAGATGGAATTCCATCTTTTGGAGGACCGCCTCCTTTGATTTTATCTAATGGGATAATGTGTTTTTGACCATCAGTTTCCATTATTGTAAGTGTAGATGCAGGTCCTTCAGATACAGTCACATTTGATTCAGTGATAGGTTCGGATACAATTGTTGTTTGAGGTGTAGAATCACCTAACATCATGGCCACACTTGCAATGACAACAATTCCAATTACCGCTAATGGGACAATAATTTTCAAATTCAATATAGAAATCATTCACTGAAAAATTATTAAAAAATTGTTCCAATTCTTTTTCCAATTTTTCTAAGATTTGGACAAATGTTTTTATCAAATTTCAAAAGGTCTGATGCATGCAAATAGAGGCCAAACTTAGTGAGAATAAATTACATGATCTAACTCATTGGGGTTTAAGAGCATCTATCGGAGTGATCTTTATTGTTCATAGTTTGAAAAAATTTGATCCTAGTTGGCAAGAATGGCTAATAAACATGGGAATACCACCTGAATTGCAATTACCAATTGCATTAGCAGAATTAATTGGAGGAATTTTACTTGTCATAGGAATTCTCACTAGAATATCAGCTGCAATATTTTCAATAATTTTACTTGGAGCAATATTTCACATAAGATGGGAAAATGGATTTTTCATATCTCAAGGGGGATGGGAATGGGACTTAGCTATGCTTGCAGTAACATTATCAATAATTGTTGCAGGGCCAGGACGGGCATCTATATCACATATTGTAAAAAAAATTCCAAGATACTTGCAATAATTTAGTTTAATTTTTTATTTAGTTCTTTTATGAAGGCCTTGATTTTAGGTTTTGGGATTACTGCCCCACATGCTTTATCATGACCACCACCTGAACCACCCAAATCAGTTGCAAGAACATTCACTATTTTTCCCAAATGAGTTTTTAGAGATTTGGAACCGCGGACAGATACAGCATAGATTCCATGATCAACTCTTTCTTTGTATGCAACTCCAACTTCTTTGCCAGATAATCCTAAAACAAAATTAACAGCTCCACTTGCCCCTGCATCAAGAATTTCCATATAGCCCAAATTCTTCATTGTTTTTAATCCCGCCTTTACTTTTGCAATCATTTGCGATAGTTTTTCTACCTGAATTTGTGCAAATTCAAATGTGTTTGGAATTTCATGAGGGAATTTAGAATCTGCAAGTTCTTCTACCAAATATAGCAGATAGTCAGGATCTTTTTGATGTCCTACTATATTGTAAGTAAGAGTGGTTGCGCTTATCAAGGCAAATTGCCTATCATAGATTTGAAGAAGTTTGGCACCAATGGGTCTATCTTCCATATAGTCAGTAATTGCAGCACATGTTGCAATGAAAGAGGCATGGTCCGATAATTTTGATTTGAATGCAGAATAGACTTGAACTGAAGCGCATTCGTTAATATCATGAATGACTTTGACTTTGATTTTTTCAAGTGCCTTTATGACATTTGGGTCAATATCATGATGATCAATGTAAGTAACAGAGACTTTATTTTTTCTCAAAGTAGTACAAAGTTCAATGAATTCATCTTGAGTTTTTTTGCTCAAACCCAAGTCGCAAATGTATAATGATTTTAATTTCTCATCAGTAATTACTTGTCTAAGTGCATCCATTTGTCCAGGATAATCAACTAGAATAGCATCACCGCCAAAGGCTTGTCTAATTAAAGCTGCAGAACTGATACCATCACAGTCTTCTTTATGTGAGATGCAGATTGTTTTTGTTCTAGAGCTTTTTGTAGTCTTTGTCTTTGTGGTTTTGGCTTTTGTCTTTGTGGTTTTGGCTTTTGTCTTTGTGGTTTTGGCTTTTGTCTTTGTGGTTTTGGCTTTTGTCTTTGTGGT
>JACEMX010000103.1:19134-22706 GCA_013867335.1 Candidatus Nitrosomaritimum aestuariumsis | reverse complement strand
TTTTTCCTTCTTCGTCTTTACAGCCATTATTACAAATTCACCTCGACCCTCATTTAAACCAAGAATGGATTATTTTGAATCGCTTGATTCTTTTTTGATGGTCTGATTTACCAAAGCCCTGGAATCTAAATATGCATCATAAAATGAGGTTCCATCTAATTGAGTCTCTAAATCTAATTCCTGAATTTTCTTCAATTCATCACCTGATGCATCCATTACAAGTTTATCTAACTTGTCCAAAAGTTCGCGTTCAGCCTGATTCATTTAATTTTTGATTAAAAATTGTCATTTATTTGCCAGAGTTGCCATATTAGACAAAATACTAAACTTAGCAGACACATTATTGTGCGAAAATATAATAGAAGATTTTAGGAAGGTATTCCATGGAGACTAAAAACATAGGATTGCGAGGTATCGAAGTTGCAGATACAAGGATTTCCAATATAGATGGTGAAAAAGGTAAGCTGATTTACCGAGGTTATGATATACTAGATTTAACAAAAAATTCTTCCTTTGAAGAAACAGCCTATTTGCTCTTACATGATGATTTACCAACAAAAGAACAGTTAGAGGAATTCAAAACCAAACTAAAAGAAGCAAGATTCATTCCAAAAAGAATGCAAGCAAATATGGGGAATTGGAGAAAAGACGCCGATCCCATGGATATGCTCCAAGCCTTTGTTTCTGCTCTTGCAGGATATTATGACGAGGAATTTTCAACCAAAGAGTCTAGTTATGATAAAGCAATCAATCTCATTTCAAAGACAGCTACAATAGTTGCAAGCTGGCACAGAATTCGAAATGGGTTAAAAATTGTGGAACCGGATCCATCACTTGATCATGCTGCCAATTTCCTTTACATGATGTTCGATGAGAAACCAGACCCAGAAGTGGAAAAAATATTTGATGTTTGTTTAATCCTTCATGCAGACCATACCTTCAATGCATCAACCTTCACTGCTAGACAAGTTGCATCAACTAGAGCGCACATGTACTCTGCAGCTAGTGCAGCAATTGGTGCCCTTAGTGGAGAATTGCATGGAGGAGCAAATTACGAAGTGATGAAAATGCTTTTGGAGATTGGAGATATTGAAAAAGTAGAACCCTGGATTAAAGAACAGATGGCAAAGGGTGAAAGGATAATGGGTATGGGTCATGCAGTTTACAAAACATATGATCCAAGAGCACAAGTACTAAAAGAATTATCAAGAAAGTTAGCTGAGAAAACAGGAGACCCATGGTTTAACATTACCGAAAAGGTAGAGAAAACAACTATTACAGAAATGAAAAATCAAAAAGGGCGAGACATTTATCCAAATGTAGACCTTTACAGTGCATCACTGTATTACATGCTAAAAATTCCGATGGATTTGAACACACCGATTTTTGCAATATCAAGAGTAGTGGGATGGGCAGCACATATTATTGAAGAAAAGTTTGCAGAGGCAGCTCCAAAACCTGCATTGTATAGGCCAAAGGCATCATATGTTGGAAAATACTGTGGGCCGGAGGGATGCGAATACAAAACTTTGGATTTGAGAAAATAATTAATTCCTTGTCTTTAGCCAGTCTTTTGCCTTAGAGTTTACATCATGTTTGTACAAAACTTCAAAGACCATATCATAAAATGTGATTCCTTTCTTTTGTGCCTGATCATCTAACCACTTTATTCCATCTGCTAACTCAGGATCATATTCAGAAAATTCCACTAATTCATCTACCATTTTGGAAAAAAATGCTTGTGATTCGAGCATGATAGTGACTTCAAATCTAGGATCATAAGGGTTGGATTCAAAATATATAGACAAAAGACCCCTTTTTGGTTGACAATTGGAGCATTCTTTTTTCTTTGATGGAAATTCAAAGAAAATTGCATGGATAATAAAAAACGAAGATTCAGAGATAAACCAAAAACGAGAACATGCCGAAATTTACTTGAATAAAATCACCAATCTGCAATCAAAATACATTGCATTGCATGTTGGATTGTTTTGGGGAATCGGGAGATACATCATTCATGATGGAGACAAAATAAATGTAAAAATGGACAATAAAGTGATGTTCAATCATTTATCAAATAATCAAAGCGTTTCAGATGGTTTTATCAATACAAGAACAGATTTTATTTTGCAATTTATCAAACAACGAGAATTGAACATAAGTTACCAACTAATTAAAATCGAAGAAAATCCTGCTAAAAAATTAATTTGATGCAAAGGGGCTTAAGACCAACAACGTGAGTTATTTGGTGACAGTCCCAATGCGATATTACAAATCATAACATAGTAGAATCATAAAAGAAAGGAGTGTTCATTTTCCTTGACAATAGAAAAAAAGAATTAAAGCGATCATCGAATTTTTTCATTTGTTATAAGCAATTTTTGCAATTTTTATGAAAATTTCACTGTTGCAACCAATAAAAGCAGAAAGGAATTACTGAAAATAAAATTATAATCTAAAAATATCATAGTTATGAAGATACGAAATTTGATTAGATTTATTTAGCAATGATAAGTTTTTTTGATTAATTATGGCAAGCATAGACAAAGCTGCAATTGGATTTTCAATCGCAATTGTAGCTATTGGCGTAGGATTTGCATTTGTAGGAGATAGCGCTCAAAATACCGCTATGACATCTCCTCCAGTAGTTTCTACCCCCACAACTTCCCCACCAACCGAAGAACCAGCACCTCAAACAGATCCGTTTGAAGATATTGCTGAAAAGGTGAAAGAGGAGGCCCCAGCAAAACCAACAAAAGCTGGATGGGATAGACTTGAATCTGAGACAGACCCAGGTGTCGGACATGAACAGCATCAATTAGCTATCATTTTGCCACCTAGTGACAAGGTATATTCTGGTAAACTCATGTATGATGCATCAGAAAATATTCAACTTGTTGCATTACATGGTCCCTTATCAGATGGAGAAGACATGGGACAGGCAACGTGGACTCCAGATGGCGAGACAAAGTTTGCATTAACTTTTGTTGATCCAAACAATGCAAAAGGCGAATGGCAATTTGCCGGAAACGCAATAGCTGTGCATACCAAGAATCCAACACCATTCATAGTTGATTATAAAGTCGATTACGAAGAAATGTCAATGTCTGAATCTGTAATGACTTCTACAACAAAGTCAGTACAAGACCCAGGTATGGGACATGAATCACATCAACTTGCAGTGCTATTAGCACCATCAAGTGATGTTTATTCAGGAATTCTATCGTATTCAGCTTCTGAACCAATTCAACTAGTTTCACTTAGAGGTCCTGTTGGTCCTGGTGAACAACCAGAGTTAACATGGACTCCAGATGGCGAAACCATTTTTGAATTAACATTTGTTGATCCAAAAAATGCAATGGGGTCTTGGGAATTCTCAGGTAATGCATTAGCAGTTCATACAATGAATCCAACCGAGTTTACTGTTAGTTATTCTGTAAGTGCAACTGTAACTCCAGGAGTAGTAGTATCAGAAGTAACTGAACCAGTTCCAACAGAATCAGCAGGTCCACAAACAGTTAGTGTAGAAATCCCAGCCGGAACAGCTGTTCCAGGATGTGAAGAAACTAACG
>JACEMX010000103.1:0-19034 GCA_013867335.1 Candidatus Nitrosomaritimum aestuariumsis | reverse complement strand
TTGCATGGTACATCCATGGATGGTTGGCGACGTTCAAGTGAACTAACCACAATTTTCCTTTTTTCTTATTTTATCAGATTTTTTCTTATTGTTCGATTATATGCAACTCCAAATCGATGTGTTTCATCACGGGCATGTTGTAGAATTTTTAAAGATTCTTTATTTTTCGGAATGCAAATAGGTTTTTTTTGGTTCGGGATAAATACTTCTTCATTTTCTTTTGCCAAAGAAACACAGGGATGTTTCAAACCCAACGAGCGGAGTGATTGAAGTGCTGCATTTAATTGCCCTTTGCCACCATCAATTAAAATCAAATCAGGGAGAGATGAATTTTCTTCAAGCAATCTAAAATATCTTCTCTTAATCACCTCACCAATCATTGCAAAATCATCGCGACCACTAACAGTTTTAATTTTGAATTTTCTATAACCAGATTTGTTTGGTTTTCCATCAACAAACCTCGACATGGAGCCTACAGCAAAATCCTCACCGTGATTTGAAATATCAAAGCATTCTATCACATTAGGAATGGTAGGCAAACTCAATAGTTCTTGAAGTTCAATTAAAGCTGGATTACCTCCCTTTGTGTGGATTAGTTGAATGTTTTTTAAAATCAAATCCACAATCTCTTTTCTTTTTCCTTTTTTAGGGCACTGTATACGAACAGAATAACCTGCTTGCTCAGACAAGAGTGATTCCAAAAGGTCTCGATTGTCAGGTAATTCACTTACAAGAATGAATTTTGGAATTTTGTGGGTAGAATAGTATTGAAATAAGAAATTTGAAAAAGAATTATCACCTACCAAATCAAAAAAGAATTTGTCGCTATCTCGGATAACACCATTAATCATTCTAAAATTCATTACAGTGGCTGCTTGGTTTTGCTCTCCAATACCAAAGTACTCTTCATCTGAATTTTCAACATATTCCATCTTTTGTTTTGTTTGAAGACTACCGAGTCTAATCAAAGTGTCACGAATCTCTTTTGCGCGCTCAAATTGTTGCAAATCTGCAGCTTGTTTCATCTCTTCTTTTAGTTTTTCAGTAAAAACTTTGGTTTGGTTTTTTCCTTTAAGAACTTCTTCTAATGCAGAAACATGTTTGGGGTATCTTTCTTGTGCCTCTTTGAATTCACAAGGTCCTTCACAATTTCCTAAATGATATTCAAGACATACTTTTTTTGGTAATGTTTTACAAATTCTAATTTGAAATGCTTTTCTCAAAGTTCCAATTGTTAATAGTTTAGAGCTGCCTTGAGTGAAAGGACCAAAAATTTTTCCCTTTCCTAAAAATTTTCCATCTCTTGTACGTCTTGCAACAAGCAAGCGAGGATATTTTTCATCAGAAATTCTAAGGTAAGTATATCGCTGTTGATCTTTTAGTTCAATATTAAATCGTGGTCTGTATTTTTTAATCATGTTTGACTCTAATAGGAAGGCTTCACTTTCATTATCTGTTAAAACAAATTCTATATCAGAAATATTTTCAACTAGTTTTTGTGTTTTGTAATTTTGGTTCTTCAAAAAATATGATTTTACTCTATTTTTTAGATTTTTGGCTTTTCCAATGTAGATTATTTTTTCATCAGAATCTTTCATCAGATAGATTCCAGGATTTGGCGGAATGTGGATTTTGGAAATATTAAAAGTCATTTTTTAATAATTTTCTTAAGGTATTTTCCAGTATAACTTCCAGGCGCCTTTGCTAATTCTTTAGGAGTACCCGTAGCAACTATTCTTCCTCCTTCATCTCCACCTTCAGGCCCAAGATCAATTATCCAGTCAGAATTTTTTATCACATCCATATTGTGCTCAATTACCACAACAGAGTTACCCAGATTTACAAGTCTATTTAGTACATCTAGTAATTTTTGCACATCGGCAAAATGCAAGCCAGTTGTAGGCTCATCAAGAATATAGAAAGTTTTTCCTGTTCCACGTTTTGATAGTTCTGATGCAAGTTTTACTCGTTGTGCCTCTCCGCCAGAAAGAGTGGTAGATGATTGGCCTAGTTTTATGTATCCAAGTCCAACATCATAAATTGTTTGCAATTTTCGTTTTATTGAGGGAATGTTTTCAAAAAAGTTCAAAGCCTCATATACTGTCATTCCAAGTATGTCAGAAATATTCTTACCTTTGTATAAAACAGAAAGAGTTTCAGAATTGTATCTTTTTCCCTTACATTCATCACATTTTACATAGACATCTGACAGAAATTGCATTTCGATTTGTTTTACACCGTCCCCATCACATGCAAAACATCTACCATCAGCTACATTAAATGAAAACTGTCCAGGGGCATATCCTCTTTCTTTTGAAAGTTCTGTGTTTGCATAAAGTTCTCTGATTGGAGTAAATGCACCAATATACGTAGCAGGATTCGAACGTGGAGTCCTACCAATAGGAGACTGGTCTATTGCGATTACCTTATCAATATTCTCAAGACCAATTACTTCTTTATGGTTTCCAGGTTTAACATTAGATTTTGTAAAATGATTTTCCAAAGATTTCAACAAAATATCATTAATTAAAGTAGATTTTCCAGAACCAGAAACTCCAGTTATTGATGTAAGTAGTCCCAAAGGAAACTCTACATCGATATTTTTTAGATTGTTTTCTGATGCGCCTTTTACTAGTAATGAGCCTGATTGTTTTCTTACTTTGTCCTTCAGAGTAATAAGAGAATTATCTTTTAGATAATCTCCAGTAACAGATTTGTGACCATTGAGAATTTTATCAACAGTTCCTTCAAAAACAACACTTCCACCATGAATTCCAGCTCCGGGACCTAAATCCACAATCCAGTCTGAATTTCGTATTACTTCTTCGTCATGCTCTACGACAATGACGGTATTTCCAAGATTTCGTAGTTTATTTAGCGTTTTTATGAGTCGGGCATTGTCTCTCTGATGCAGCCCTATTGTTGGTTCATCTAACACATAAAGTACTCCTGTAAGATTAGAGCCAATTTGAGTGGCTAAACGAATTCTTTGGGATTCACCGCCAGAAAGAGTTGAACTTAATCGATTTAGTGTAAGATAATTTAAGCCAACATTCATCAAAAATTCCAATCTTTCTTTGATTTCTTTTAACACATCTCTTGCAATGTATTGTTCGTTTTCTGTTAGATCAAGTGTCGAGAAAAAATCATAACAATGATCAATTGAAAGATCACAAACATCCATAATTCCTTTTCCGTTGATTTTTACCGCCAAAGATTCAGGTTTGAGTTTTTTCCCATTACAAATATTGCATGGAGTATCCCGCATGAATTGCTTTAGCCATTCTCTTTTAGATTCAGAGTCAGTTTCCATAAAAACACGTTGAAGGTTTTCTAGAACACCTTCAAATGCATCAGTGTATTGCCAAGAAGAGTCACCAGACTTTGAGCGATACTTAAAATCAATCAAATCTTCAGAACCATGTAAAATTATTTTAAGATGCTTTGGTTTTATTTTTGAAATAGGAGTCATTAAATCAAACCCAAATTTCTTTCCGACTGCTCTTAAGGCTTGCCTTCTAAAAGATGAAAATCTACCACTCCACGGAACTATAGCACCATCTAAAATGGATTTACTTTGGTCAGGAATTACTAAATCAGCATCAAACTCCATTTTTACTCCAAGACCATTACAAGCTTTGCACATTCCAAATGGAGAGTTAAATGAAAAAGTCCTAGGCTCTAATTCACCTATTGTCAATCCACAGTAAGGACACGCATTATTTTGAGAGAATATCTTTTCTTCTTTTTCTGAAGAGATCATTACATCTCCTTTTGATGCTTTAATGGAAGTTTGGATTGCCTCAAAAAGTCTAGACCTTTCAGATTTTTCAGTCTGGATTCGGTCCACAACAATCTCGATATTGTGCCATTTTTGCCTGTCAAGGGGAGGAATTTCCTCATCCAGGCTCAAAATCTCACCATTTAGGCGTATTCTAGAGTATCCGTCTTTTTTTATCTGCTCAAATAATTTTTCGTAGGTTCCTTTTTTTCGTTGGACGATAGGTGATAAAACTAGAATTTTTTGTCCATCAAAATCTTTTAGCACTGAATCACAGATTGTTTCAATGGATTGACTGGAAATTTTTCGTCCGCAGTTTGTACAGTAAGGAATTCCAATTCTTGCAAATAGTAATCTCATGTAGTCATAAATTTCAGTAGTTGTCCCAACAGTAGAACGAGGGTTTTTACTTGTAGTTTTTTGTTGAATAGAAATTGCGGGGGACAGACCCTCAATAGAGTCAACATCAGGTTTGTCCATCATTTCTAAAAATTGTCGTGCATATGCTGAAAGAGACTCCACATATCGCCTCTGACCTTCAGCATAAATTGTATCAAATGCCAAAGTGGATTTTCCAGATCCAGAAAGTCCACTTATTACAACCAAGTTATTCTTTGGAATGTCAATATCAATATTTTTTAGATTGTGATGTCTGGCACCACGAATCTTTAATTTATTTTCTGTCATCTTTGAATTTAATCTCCCTCTCTAGTCTTTTTATTCTATCTCGGCATTCAATAGCTCTCTCAAAATCTAAATCTTCAGAATGCTTTTTCATCTGTGCTTCAAGATCAATAATATCAGTTGCCAAATCATGTGTAGATTTTAATTTTGTATCATCCAAAGTAGTCACTTGTTCTGGAACTGATTTGATAATTGTCTGCGGAGTTATATTGTGTTCCTTATTGTATTGAATTTGTTTTTCTCGTCGTCTTTTAGTTTCATTTATTGCGTTTTTCATTGAGACAGTTACATTATCAGCATACATTATTACAGAACCATTTTCGTTTCTTGCAGCACGGCCAAATGTTTGAATTAAGCTAGTAAAATTTCTCAAAAACCCTTCCTTGTCAGCATCCAAGATTGCAACCAAAGAAACTTCAGGGATATCAAGTCCCTCCCGGAGTAAGTTGATACCTACAAGTACATCAAATTCACCAAGTCTTAACTGCCTGATTAATTCTGTTCTCTGAAGGCCCTCAATTTCAGAGTGCATATACCTTACACGAACCTGCTTTTTTGAGAGATATTCTGCCAAATCTTCGGCCATACGTTTAGTCAAAGTAGTGACTAAAACTCGTTGATTTCTCGAGGCTCTCTTGGCAATTTCTTCTATCAAGTCATCCATTTGGTTTTTGGTGGATCTAATTTCTACCTCAGGGTCAAGCAAACCAGTGGGTCTTACTAGTTGCTCAGCAATCCGAGAAGATATTTTTTTTTCATAATCTCCAGGAGTTGCAGATACGAACAAAGTGTTTTTGATATAATCTTCAAACTCTTCAAATTTCAATGGTCTGTTATCATATGCACTTGGTAATCTGAAGCCATATGTTACTAGTTCTTTTTTTCTGGAATGATCCCCCTTGTACATCCCATGCAGTTGTGGTAAAGTAACATGAGATTCATCTATAACTAACAAAAAATTATCGCCAAAAAAATCTAACAGGCAAAATGCCTTCTCACCAGATTTTCTTCCATCAAAATGTCGAGAGTAATTCTCTATACCAGAACAATACCCCAGCTCTTCAATCATCTCTAAATCATATTTTGTTCTCATTTCAAGTCTTTGTTTTTCTAGCTCATTGAGTTCTGGCAATCTTTTTTCAAGCTCATCTTTTATGGATTGTACTGCCCTTTCTCTAACATCTTTTGCGATAAGATAGTGTTTTGCAGGAAAAATTTTCATTTGGGCGACTTTGCGTTTTTCTTTGAGAGATACGTGATCAAGCAAAGTGATTTTTTCTATTTCGTCTCCAAATAATGAAATACGAACTATATCCTCAGAGTATGCCGGAACAATATCAATAGTATCACCTTTTACTCTAAAATTTCCAGGTGCAATCTCAAGGTCGTTTCTTTCATATCTGGCATCTATGAATTTTCTAATAATTTCATTTCGTTTGATTTCATCCCCAGAATTTATGGTAATTGCCAAGTCTTCCCAATCATCAGGATTTCCAAGAGAATAGATACATGAAACAGTGGAGACAATAATTGTAGGCTCCCCAGATAGAAGCATGGCTGTAGCCTCCAGCCTCAATTTTTCAATTTTTTCGTTTATCTGAGTATCTTTTTCAATATAGGTGTCAGTTTGAGCAATATAGCTTTCAGGTTGATAATAGTCATAATATGATACAAAGTAACCCACATTGTTTTTTGGAAAAAATTGTTTCAGTTCCGAATAAAGTTGAGCTGCAAGTGTTTTGTTGTGCGATATAACCAAAGTGTTTTTTCCGGTTCTTGCAATAACATTTGCTACTGAGAAGGTTTTACCGCTACCGGTTACTCCAATTAATGTCTGAACTGTTCCTTTTTTTACTCCCCTTACCAATGAATCAATTGCTTGTGGTTGATCTCCTGTTGGTGAGAAATCAGAGTGCAATTCAAATTCACGAAGTTGTTGCAACAATAGCGATAGTTTGAAACTGAACTTATAGCTAACTAATTTTTCTTAAATACCCTAGGTCAATGAAAAACAATACAAAATACAGAATATTTGCTGGAATTGTTAATTTGAAATTTTTACCAGACTGGTTCTTCGACCATTTTTAATCCTTCGTCGGTTATCTCAAAGCCCATTATTTTCAAAGTTTCTTTTGCAGTGGAAGAATTTCTTTTTAGAATTTTTTTTGCCAAATCTATTCTATCAATTTGAGACAGATGTTGACCAATTTTGTATTTACCTTGCAGTAATTTTGGAGTTATTTTGATTACGGCAACGCCATCTAGTACACGCATTTCAGAAGTGATAGGATCGTATCCTCCTTCTGGCTGATATTTTTTCATAAGACCGTTTAAGGCCAAAGTTTTTTCTTCTCTGTCAGTAACAAGTGATGCAATTCCCTTTACAACAATACTAATGTAAAGAGTATCTGCAAGTGAGGCATTTTTAGGATCTTCGAAGTAAGAGGGCAAAAATTCCAATTCACGGTCTACTTCGAAGCCCACCTTGCCATTTCTCTGTAAATTTTGAATTTTTTCTCCTCGTGGATGGGAATGCATGTAAACAGAATCATTGAGAAATACAAAATTCATTGGAATGATTTGTGGATATCCATTCTCATCGATAGTGGAAATTCGACCCACATGTTCTTGGTGAAAAAATTCTTTTGCTTTTTCATATGATTTTATTTTTAGTATTCCAACTAGCTGCAATGTTTTGGTTTTTTAAAATAATATTATAAATCAAAAGGTCCTAGAATGCAAATTGGCCCTTAGCCTAATTTTGGTCAATCATAATATCAATAAGACAAACAAAATCTTAGTCATTCTTCGTCATCTAGTTGTCTTACAATTTCTTTGATATCCAATACCTTACAATACAGATCATTGCATTGGGGTTTTTTCCCAGTCACACCTAACTTTTACAAAAAAGATGAAAAAACTATGACGTTCTAAAAATTGACTTTGATCTGCATAAATTTGAATATCTGCCAATTCCTAAAATACAGGTTACAAAAGACAATACAGGATGGAGCAAATTGATGAGGAAAAAGAAGAGGCCACTCAAAAAGTACTTGATTTGTTAGAAGAGTGGGGCTCAGATTCCAAATTTATTTGGTTCAGAGAGATTCACAGAATTACAGATATTGATAAAGGTCTGCTCCGAAATGTCATAAATGAACTAAAAAAAACTAAAGAAGTTACAGAATTTCGAAGCGATACAAAAAGAATATTTTTTTGTCTACAAAAATATTACAAAAAATGCAGAGACCTTGAAAAAAGATTCAAAGGAAAGCAAGTGATGTTAAAAGATGGAAGTAAAGTAAAAGTCTATCAAAGATCAACTAAATCAGCAGAACGAACAAGAAAGAGACTTGAAAAACAAAAACAAAAAAGACAAGCTAAAACATACACTAAGATGAAAAGCAGGGCAAAGAGAAACACCAGACCACACAAGTCATAAAATTTACAAATCTTCTGTTTGCCTTTTGACAAGATTAATTTCAGCTTGTTTAAGCTTAGATGCCTGAGATACATCTTCGGTCATATCGTAGAGTTGATGCAGTTCTAAGTTTGGAACAATTTCATTTTCTTTTTCATCTTCTAAATCCACCTCCAAATCTGCCAAAATATCGACATTTTCTTCCAGTATTTTTAGACATTCGTCAATGGCTTTAGAAAAGTCGTCCATCAAATTCAATTAGAGTAGTATGGTAAATGATTTTCTGTGTCTTAATTGAAAAAAACGCCTATTTGTTGGCTTTTTCTCTCAAGTGAGGCATCACATGTGATGCAAACTTGTCAATAGAACCAAAGTAATTCTTACCCCAGAATCTAATGACAAAGTGGTTTACTCCTGCTTCCATGAATCTTTCAAATGTCGGAATGATATCATCAGGAGTTCCAACTGCAGTAGATGAACGAGCTACTGCATCAGGTATTTTTGTTGCAGCTTCTCTCATCTTTACAATCCAACTTTGATCAGACATCGAATATTCTGTAAAGTATTTTACAAAATCAAATCCTTCGATTTCTTTTAGGTGGTGTACTCTAAGTACCTCGGGTTTGAACAAACTTACTTTAACTGCTTCTTTCATTTTTGCCCATGATTCTTCTGCATCTTCTGAAAAATAGACATCAATATCCAAAGCCATTTGGAAATTATCTTTTTCCTCTTGAGATCTGTTGTGTTTATCCATTGATGCTTCAATTTGCTTTCTATGATCTTCAAATAATTCCGGAGTGTAGCCAATTGGTAACCAGCCTTCACCTAACTTTCCTGTTAGTTCAAGAGTTCTTTTTCCACCTGATGCCATGTATGTGGGTGGATGTGGTTTTCTGATTGGGGGTGCTTGTAAGCATGCACCTTCTAATTGGTAATATTTTCCGTTATAATCTACAGTATTATCTGGAGTAGAACGATACAAAGTTTTAATCACTTCAATTTGCTCTGCCCATTTGGAAACTGGTTTTTCAAATGGAATACAAAATTCTTTAAGATTTTGAGCTTCTCCTGCACCAATACCCAAAATTGCTCGGCCTTTGGAAACTCTATCGAGCGTAATTGCAGCTAATGCTATGTTAGATGGATGTCTTCTAATTGCATCAGTGACACAAGTTCCTAATTCCACATTATTTGTAACTGCAGCAATGGCAGAAAGCATGACCCATGGATCTAAAACAGTTGCATTTTTCCATTGTGGGACATTTGTGTGGTCCATATAGAAAATAGAATCATATCCTGTTTTGTCAGCAAGCATACAAGCAGTTAAAATCTGATCTTCGGTGTATCCTGCTCTTGCAACATTTAATCCATTTTGAATTCCAAATTTGAGTTTATTTTGAGTCATGTATCATTAGGTCAGTGTATTAGGATAAATAAGTTTGGTGGCGATTTTATTAATATTCAAGAAAATAGAAAAAATGTAAAAAATTTATGAATTTTTTACAGATTGCCTGCTTTGATGTCATCTAGACATTTTATGACGTCTTCTTTGGTAATTGGAATTGGGTTTGGATCCAAATGTCCTTTATCTGTCATAACAACGTCTGCTGCTTCTGAAACATCGGCCTTGAGTTCTAGTTTATCAAAACCTAGTTTGTCCATAGCTTCTTTGAATCTATCATAGAAGATGGATTTGTTATGCTTGTGTGCAACCGTAGTACATGAGGATAGAGAATAACCGTGAGGTACTCCTTCATTTGAGAAAACATAGGACAAAGCATGTCCAAGTGTTGTGGAGCAATTACCAAATCCCATTCCAGATAACATTGATCCGTATGGATAGTTTTCTGGTTTGTCATTCATTATTGCATCATAGAGGATCTCAAATGCCTGCTTACATAGAGTTCTAGTCAAGTCATTGCCGAGTTTGCTGTCAAATCCTTCAGTGGCTTGAGCACATGCATCACAAACAGAATTTTTTATGACTTGTTCAGGAGTGCCATCCATAAAGTATGAATCAACTACTGCCATGTCAGCTAAAAATCTGTCTTCACGTAGCAACTTCTTTTTTCCATCAAATTTCAAGACACAGTATGTTGTCATTTCAGCTCCAGTTCCAAAGGTTGTAGGAATCAAGATTTTTTCTTTTTTCATCTCTGGTGCAGCATATTTTACAACATCCATAGAACTTCCGCCACCCAATCCAATTAGGACAGAGGGGTCTTTGTCTTTGAATTCTGAAATTACAGCATTTACATCGTCAATTGATGGTTCAGGTTTTACTTTGTCGTACAGCATGTAATCCTTTATCTCCATTCTTGCCAACCATTTGTCAGAAAGTTCTGGTGGAACAGTTGTTACTACAAGAGCGTTTTTTGGATAATCTGTTTCGGAAAGTGCGTTTTCTCCAAAATTGATAACTTTTGGAATTCGTACTGTGTGCATAAATCAAAGTTTGTAATGATGATTATATATCTTACAACAACAAAATAGGCGGTATGATGATTCAAAATTTCGAGGAGCTTGCTACAACCCAAAAGAAAAAAGACACATTAGAAATTTTAGAATCTGGTCTACATGCGGCTTCTCCTGAAAATTTTTTGTCAAAATTTGTAGCAAAAGACAAAATTATTGTGGAAGACGAAACACTGAATCTAGATAAATTTTCAGCCATCTATACTGTAGCATTTGGAAAGGCTGCAGATTCAATGACTAGAGCAGTAAATGCCATTGTTCCGGTAAAAGCAGGAATTGTAGTAATCCCAAAAGGTTCAAGATCAAAGATCAAGGGCAAAAAATTTCAGATTTTTAATTCAGGGCATCCAAAGCCAAATCAAACTAGCATAAAGGCAGCAAAAGAAGTCATCAAATTTCTTCAAAACCGAAGAGATTCAGAATTGGTGATTTTCTTGATATCAGGAGGAGCCTCAGCTCTTTTGGCACTTCCAGAAAAAATAACACTTAACGATAAAATCCATGTCACTGATCTTTTGTTAAAGTCTGGGGCCACTATTCAAGAGTTTAATTGCATAAGAAAACACCTTTCAAAAATCAAAGGGGGTAGACTAATAGAGAATCTAAAATGTCATGGCATAGGACTTGCAATGTCAGATGTAGAAGGAGATGATTTGTCAGCAATTGCATCAGGTACTACCTTTATGGATAACACAACATATCTTGATGCAATAGAAATTTTAAAAAAATACAAATTAAAAAATAAAGTATCATTAGAAGTATGGAGATTATTAAAAAGTGGAGAGAGTGGAGAGATTCCTGAAACTCCAAAAGAAGAAAAAATAAAAAATTATGTCATTGCAAACAATCAAGACTGTATTGACGCAATGGAAAAAAAGGCCAAAAAATTAGGATACCACGTCAAAAAAATGCAAGTTTTTGGAAATAATAAAGATGCAACTAAAACAATTGTAAGCAACATCCCAGATGGAAAGAACCAATGTTTGATTTTTGGCGGAGAAACAACTGTGGAGGTATTAGGTAAAGGGCAAGGCGGACGAAATCAAGAGTTAGTTTTAAGAATTTTAAAAAATACTCAAAAATTAGATAAGCTCTGCATTGCGGCTGTTGGGACAGATGGGATTGATGGAAACACTAACTTCGCCGGAGCCATTACAGAAAACTACAAAATTGACGGTCCCACTGCAAAGGAATTTTTAAAAAATAGTGATTCAGGGAGGTTTTTCCAGAAGCAAAATGCCAACATCTTCACAGGATTTACTCATTCAAATCTGATGGATATAGGAATTATCTTAAAATAATTACTGTGCAATAATCTCAGGTGATTCTTGGGCTTTTTTCTTTCGTAGTTTTTCAATAACTGCAGCCAGTTGAGCCTCATGAATTTCATCTAGTGTCTCACACATTACTAGAAAGTATGATTATCAGTAATTAAATGATAAGATAGAAAGGTAAATGGGTAAAAATAGTCGTGAATTTTTGATATGGAGTACAATTCAATTTTTGAGGGCATAAATACCAAAAATGGCAATAACGGATATGAATAAAAAGTTGGATATTTTATTACAAATTATGAATTACAGTTACCAAAAACTAGGGAGAGTATGAAATGGAAATTGCATATGTTTTGATTCAATGTGATTTAGGATCAGAAGAGAGCATCATAAATGAAATTATGCAAATACCTGAAGCCAAAGAAGTTAGAGGAACATACGGCATTTATGATGTGTTCTGTAAGGTCGAATCAGACTCTAAAGAGATCCTTGATGATGTGATAACTAATAAGATTAGAAAGATTCCAAAAATTCGCTCCACGATATCCTTGCACTATATTCCATCACAAGGTGGGAGATAAATAAAAAAGGTAAAGGGTTGAATAAACAATATTAGGTTGCATGAAAACTCTACCCCTAGAAATTTACAATGAAAAATAAAAAAGGGAAGAAGTTAGTTTTCAACCCATAATTTCTTAGTACCCTTTTGAGTACTTATCCAATGTCCATCTGTAGATTCTTTTATCTTATGCATGGAGAATATGATGCTCGGAATTAGAGGTCGGTTAGGAGTTTTTATTGCTTCTATTCCAAGACCTTCTCCTGCTTTATCTACGGCCATCATTATGTTTAGTACGTCACCTTTTTTGAAGGCAGACATTGTTTGGTTTACTACAACATCTTTGTCGTCATCATTTTTTATTGTACATCGGACATTTGAATTTGGAATATCCTCACCATTTTTTCGCAGCCAAAAGTCTACATGGCCAGGTCCATTTCCAGACACTCTACCCACTTGGGGTGCTGCGATTAGCACATAGACTCCTGACTCAGATATTCGGATATCACCAGGATGTTCAGTAGAGTGTTCTATTCCAGAGATTTGGTCATTTTGATCCATAAAAACTGGTACAGGTTCTGTTGATTCAGGTCTCTGATCGATTGTACTGATAATTTGTGCGTATTCTATAGGCATTGAGATAATAAGTTATGTTGTTCATAAAAACTACCAGCATTCATTTGCATTCATTTGTAGCCATTAATGGATCAAGAAATTGTCAAGAATTTGGATTGAAATAATATAGATTTTATTTCCCAATTGAGGGATTTGAAAATGTTCCTTAAATTCAATAAATTTTGAAAAAAAATATGCACATATTTGAAAACAAAAAATCCAATTGGATAAAAACTCCCCTTTCTGCTTTTGGGTTCAAGTGCGTCATGAATAAACATGATTTATGCGATAATTCCTCTTGTAAATGTCTGTGTCATCCAGTTAATTCAAAAAATATAGTATTAGAAAATAAAATCACCACAAAATGATTTGTCCCATAGTCAAAAAATAGAAATCTCTCCAAGATGCTTTAATACAATAAAGCCGTATTAATTATCGAGATCACTATGCTCGAAAAACAGTTCAAACCAGAGGCGCTGTATAACAAAGTAGTTCATTTCTACATGGACAAAAAAGGGTACTCAAAAGACAAGGCAAATGAAATTGCACAAGCTGTTGTAAAAAGAGAATCTCAGAGGAGAATTTGTAAGAATGAAGACTGTAAACATTTTTCTCATGATCACATTAGAAATTCAGAAACATGTCTTGTTGAAAACTGCCAATGTCATAAATTTCAATTAAATAAAATCATCCAGTGAATTTTCACGTAATGGTTGTGCACTAATTCCCAAGGTTCTCAAATGTTGTGCAAATTCCTCAACAAAGCCATGAATGGTATAGACCTTTTCTGCACCTGACTTTACTACCATGTTAACAAGTTCATCAAAGTCACAGTGATCACTCATTGGAATTGAATAATCAGTACGCCTTCCAAAGTTGAACTTTGTGGATTTTGCCCAGCCACTAAAGCCTATGGTTACTGCACCATACTTTGATTTCATTTCTTTGAGAAAACTGTTTTTTTCAGACATCAAAGGTGCGACCATAATCCAAGGTTTTTTGTCCAAAAGGCCCTTTTTTTGTGCCTCAGAATGCCCTATTCCATCATTTAATGATACTCCAAGTTGATTGTGCAAGTCATTCATCTCTTTGACTGAATCGTGAAAATACAATGGACTCCAATGACCAAAAAGTTGGGTAATAGTTTGCGCTTTTCCAAGCTGGTATCCCATTAAAATTACAGGAATGCCTTTTGAGTAAAATTCTGAAATTAGCTCATTTACCTGTTTTTTTATCTCATCGAGTTTTGGAAATACAAATTCAGATAGACCAAAGGTGCATTCTGTAATCAAGGTTTTGCATTTTGGAATTTTTGCCCCATCAAGAAAGCCTCTATTTCTGGTGCAAATATCACCAGTGTAGAAAATATCCTCAAAGAGCAATCCTTTTGATCCCAAAATATGTCCGCTATCAACTAGATGATAATCATCAATTTTTTCAATATGATTTTGCATTGTAAATCCACGCAAGTGGGCAATCTTGTTAGTTTCAATTGAAGATAAAATAGTACCCCCATTTTTGGAGGGAAGATGATCCATGTGCGCATGAGATACAAAATTTATTGCTGCAGAATCAGTCTTTTTTGGATCCAAGAAAATTTTATTTTCATTTATCTCACAAAGTATTCCGTTTTTTGTCATTCTGATTTTTTGAGACAATATGGGTCAAGATCATTGATTTCGATATAAACTGCAGGTTTTTTTAAAATTAATTACAGATCAAAATTTTTTGTATTTTACGAATTACTATAATTCTAATCCAAATGATTGGGCCACATTTGAGAATTTTTGGTATGACTCCAAATATTGCCTGCCTTTTGGAGTAATTACAAATGTGTTTTTTCCATCAAATTCAATTTTGTTAATCAATCCTGAACCAGTCAAATTGGTAAGAAACTTTGAAAGTCTGGCATGTGGTAAATTGGCTTTTGAAATTAGAGCAGTAGTCTTTATTCCCTCTTGACCTGATTGCTCAGTTGCACTGAGAAGATCCCCTACAATTTGCATGCTTGTCCTGTATGAAGCCATACACACTGTCCTTGTCAATATTTTATAAAGATTGGTATTGCCAACCAACTACAACCACTCATTACCAATAGTATATATACTAGGATTAAAGTCATAGGGTATGAGTACACAAACTCAATCAAGCGATGCATTTTCAACATACAAGCAAAATGTTCAAAAATACTTTGAAAATATTTCAAAAATCACCCCACAGTATTTTCAATCTATAACATATTTGCAAGAAGAATGTTTCAAAGCATGCGAGAAAACAATCAATGCTTCAGTATCTATGCAACAAGAATTTGCAAAAAAGACCGGTATTTCAACTGAAATCCCATCTGCTGCAAAATCTGCAATTGTAGATGCTAACAAGCAATTTGTTCAAGCAAGCACCGTACAAAATCAATTCGTAAAGACTACAATTGATACCACTGTACAAAACATGAAAACCTTCAATGACAACGTAAATGCATTTGTTGAATTAAACAAAAACATTATCCAGTCATGGGTAAACCCATTCACACAAAAAAACTAGTGTGATTTTTTCTTTTTTATTTTTTTAATCAACAGGATTTTATTCTAGTGTAGATTTAATTTCAATAGTTGCTAAATTTAGGGATTTTAATTTCGGGTCGAGGAAGCAACATGGAAGCTATTCTCAAATCAATTAAAAGGAAAAAAATACCAATCAAGCCAACCATTGTAATTTCAAACAAAGCAGATGCAAAGGGTCTCAAGATTGCTCAAAAAATGGGAGTGAAAACTGAAGTAATTGAGAGCAAAGGTTTCAAAGGAAGTAGATCAGAATATGATAAAAAAATAATTTCTGCATTAACCAAAAATGGAGTGACTCCAAAAAACGGACTTGTATGTCTTGCAGGATTTATGAGAATTATCAGTCCAGAATTTGTAAAAAAATACAAAAATAAAATAATCAATATCCATCCAGCATTGCTTCCTGCATTTCCAGGTCTTGATGCACAAAAACAGGCAGTAGACTATGGGGCAAAATTCTCTGGAGTTACAGTTCATTTTGTAGATTCTGGAGTAGATACAGGGCCAATAATTTTGCAAAAAGTAGTCAAAGTAAATGATGGGGACACAGAAGAAGCACTTGCAAAGAGAATTTTAGCAAAGGAGCACCAAGCATATCCTGAAGCAGTGAAACTATTTGCAGAAAAAAGAGTAAAAATTTCTGGAAGAAAGACAGTAATCAGTTAAGAATCAGGACCGCCAAAAAAATACAATACAATCAATTCTTTGGTATTACCGTGAAAATAATGCTCAATTTCTTTTCCCACAAAATACATTTTGTTTTGTTCTACAGGATAGTCTTTGTTTTTTATTTTTAAAAATCCGTTACCTTTGATTATAAAGTAAACCTCGTCGCTTTGATGTGGCTCTTGAGTGTCTTCTTCTCCAGGTTGTAAAACTAGCACTCCTGCTGCCAGGCTTTGCTTGTTGATAAATGTGTGAAAATACTCATCGCTGTTTTTGATTTTTTCAATGTATTTTGAGACGTCGTAATCTAATTTCATTAGGAGGATACAACATTGTAGAATTTAGGTGATGGAGGGCCTTGCATAAATGAAGATGCTTTTTTGTGTAGTTCTTCATGTTCAGGACTCTGATGCATTTGGCCAAATTTTTCAAGACTTTCAAATTCCACTAAAACTCTGTGTTGACCATCCTTTGTCTCCAAGAGTCTTCTTGAGACGAATCCGTCAAACTTTGATACTACTTGATTTGCCTCTGAGAACCATTTTTTAAAATCATCAACTGATTCTGGTTTTAATTTAATATCTGAAACCACTACAAACATGAAAAATCTCAATATTCAGTCCCATAATTTCTTTTCCTAGATTTTCAGGAAAGATTGTCCCCATTCCAAGCATTAAATATCTAAAAACAAGCAGGTTCCTTAATGGCAGGTATCAAGATTGACGGCAAAGAAATTGCCCAGTCTGTAAAAGATAGAGTAAAGGCAGCAGTGGATGAATTGAAAGCGCAAAACATCAACCCTTGTCTTGCAACAGTTCTAGTAGGAGACAATCCAGCGTCTGCCACATATGTTAGAAACAAGCACAAGGCCTGCGAAGAGGTAGGGATTGCTACCAAAGACCACAAATTGGCCTCAGACATTACCCAATCTCAACTAAATGAGATAGTGGATAGTCTCAACAAAGACTCTACAGTTCATGGGATTTTAGTTCAGTTGCCATTACCTGATCAATTAAATGAATTTGAAACCACATCAAGAATCTCCCCATTAAAGGATGTGGATGGACTTACTCCATACAATGCAGGATTACTAGCAATGAAAAAAGCAGCTCTTGTTGCGTGTACACCGTCTGGCGTAATGGAGATGTTTGACTATCACAATATCAATTTGCAAGGAAAAAATGTTGTTTTGATTAATCGAAGTAATTTGGTTGGAAAGCCATTGTATCATTTGTTACTTGAGCGAAATGCAACTGTAATTACATGTCATTCAAAGACAAAGAATCTTGAAGAGTTGTGCCGCTCAGCTGATATTGTAATTACGGCAGTCGGGGACAGAAACAGATTCACACTTACTCCAGACATGATAAAAGAAGGCGCAATTGTAATTGATGTTGCCATTTCCAGACATAATGAAAAACTAGTAGGAGATTGTGATTATGACCAAATTATCCAAAAAGCATCATTTGCAACACCGGTTCCAGGAGGAGTGGGACCAATGACTGTTGCAATGCTGCTAAAAAATACAATAACTGCAGCCTCCCTTACTAGTCAACTTGGACAATAGCATAGAGAAAAAATCACTTAGAAAGATGCTTCTTGAAAGGCGAGATGCAACATCATTTGATATGATGAAAATAGCAAGTGAAAAGATTCACAAAAAACTGAGGAAAAACCAAATCTTTCATGATGCAAAAAAGATTGGCTGCTACTATCCAATCGGAAGCGAGGTTCTAACACAAGACATTATGCAGGAGATTCTAAGTTCTGGAAAGGAGTTGTTTTTGCCAAAAGTTGTTGGAGAAGGGATGGAATTTAGAAAAATTACGGATTTTTCATGCCTGGAGACAGGAAATTTTGACATTATGGAGCCAAAAGACGACTGTCCGGTAGATAACAATTTGGATTTGATTCTTGTGCCAACCGTTGGAATTTCCCAGGACGGAGTCAGATTAGGGTATGGTCATGGATTTTATGATAAATTCTTGTCAGAGCATCCAACTCAAACCATATCTTTGATTTATGAAAAACAGATAATCAAAAAAATTCCCCGCTCAGATCATGATGTAATAATGAATTGGATTCTAACTGAAGACAGATTCTCAAAGATAGGCTAGGCCTTTTTTGCCAATATCTTTTCTGCAATACTTGTGAGGCCAAGAAATTTTTTCTGCAGCATCATATGCATTTGAAATAGCAGACTCTAAAGTATCACCAAGTGCTGTAACTCCTAACACTCTTCCTCCATTGGTGAGAATTTTTCCATCTTGATTTTTTGTTCCTGCATGAAAGACTTGCACATTTTCTGCATTCAAATCAAGTCCAGTAATTTCTTCATTTTTTGTATATGATTCAGGGTATCCTTCTGATGCTAAAACTACACATACTGCACTTTGTTTTTTCCAAGAAGGTAGAGGTAGTTCAGACAATCTTCCTTCAGATGCTGCAAGCAAATAATCATACAAATCAAAATCCATTCTCATTGTAATTGGTTGGCATTCAGGATCACCCATTCTTACATTGTATTCAAGAACATATGGTTCATCGTTTTTAATCATGATTCCTGCATACAGAAATCCCCGGAATTCTATTCCTTCATTTTTCATTGATTGAACTGTTTTCTCAATTACTTTTTCTTGGATTTTTTTTGCCAAAGTATCATTAACAATTGGAGTTGGAGAATATGCACCCATTCCTCCAGTGTTTGGTCCCTTATCATCATCAAAAATTCTTTTGTGATCCTGGCTTGTAGCCATTGGAATTGCGATATTTCCATCAGATAATGCAATGTAAGAGGCCTCTATTCCATCAATTCTCTCTTCAATGATTATCTTGTTTCCAGCCTCACCAAAGGTCTTTTTTACTAAAATCATATCTATTGCAGAGATTGCGTCATCCACAGAATTGCAAACAATGACTCCTTTTCCTGCTGCTAAACCATCAGCTTTTACCACTACATTGTAATCAAGAGATTTTACATAATCTTGGGCTTTTT
>JACEMX010000140.1 GCA_013867335.1 Candidatus Nitrosomaritimum aestuariumsis | reverse complement strand
CTCAATATTTTTGAATAGGCCATCTACAGAACACGATTTTGAACCTGCTCTTATATACGTTAAGCGTTAATGAGAAAAACCATTAACGCTTTTTGAGTATGCAATCTATTTTCTGCCTCATCCCACACAACAGATTGAGGTCCATCAATAACATCGGAGGTAACTTCACTTCCACGTTTAGCAGGAAGACAGTGCAAAAATATTGCATTCTTTTTTGCAAGATTCATCAAATCAGAATTTACTTGATATTTTGGGAGGAATTTTTTTATTCTTTTTGGATCGCGATTATGAATTGATGTGAATGTGTCTGTTACAACAACATCGGCATTTTTTATTGCTATTTTAGGATCTGTAGTGATCTCAATTTCAGTAGATTTTTTTGCTTCTTTTACAACATTTGTGTCTGGTTCAAAACCTTTCGGAGTTGCAATAGACATTTTGGCTTCTGCTAATGCACATCCATAAATCATAGAATTGCACACGTTGTTTCCATCCCCTATCCAAGCTATTTTCAAACCTTTGAGTTTTTGTTTATTTTCTTTAATTGTCATAAAATCTGCTAGGATTTGACATGGATGAAATGAGTCAGAAAGACCGTTAATTACTGGCACATCAGAATACTCAGCTATCTTTTCAAGCATTTTATGATCATAAACTCTAGCCATTATACAATCAGTGTATCGAGAAAGTGTTTTTGCTGTATCTTCAATGGACTCTCCTCGTGATAGCTGCATATCATTTGAGGAAAGATTAATGGCATTTCCGCCTAATTGAAAGATACCAATTTCAAAGCTTACTCTTGTCCTGGTAGAGGGTTTTTGGAATACCATAGTCAAGGTTTTATTTTTCAATATTGGTTTGTTTCCACCTTTTTTCAATTCTTTCTTTAATTTTATGGAATAATCAATTAATTGAGAAAATTCTTTTTTAGAAATTTCCGACAAAGTAAGTAGGTTTTTTGTTTTTAGTTTCATTTTCTAAAGAATCCAAACATTCCTCTTTTCTTTTTAGGTTTCGTTTCTTCTTTTTCTTGTTCTTCCTCTTCAGGTTCAGATTCCTCGATTTTTTCCTCTTTGGGTTGTTTTACATCTTCTCCGGGTTTTGGTCTTCCTTTGCTTATCCATTCTTTAATTTTCTGACTCAAAAGTAATGCGTCTTTATCATTTTCAGGTGGAGGGATGTCAAATAAGTCAGAATACACAGAGATGTCTTCATCAGAAATTCCTGCAAAAGGATCATCAGGAGTTGGTTCTGGTTCAGGAGTTGGTTCTGGTTCAGGAGTTGGTTCTGGTTCAGGAGTTGGTTCTGGTTCAGG
>JACEMX010000034.1 GCA_013867335.1 Candidatus Nitrosomaritimum aestuariumsis | reverse complement strand
TTAAAGAAATTATCAAAATTAACAATAGAAAAAGAAGCAGAACTAGTTGAGATTAATCCACTTGCAATAATGCAGGATGATTCTTTGATGGCACTTGATGGCAAATTTGTAACTGATGATAACAGTAATTTCCGTCATCCAGAGATGGACAAGTATCAAGAAAAATCTGAAATTGAAGAGAGAGCAGAAAAAAGTGGATTCTCCTTAGTGGAGCTTGATGGGGACATTGCAGTAGTTGGAAATGGTGCAGGTCTTGTAATGTCAACTTTGGATATGCTGTCAGACAATGGTGGAAAGCCTGCATGTTTTCTTGATGTAGGTGGTGGTGCAACAACTGAATCAGTGTATGAAGCATTAACTTTGATTAGCAAAATGAACAGAGTGAAAAAAATTCTAGTAAACTTGTATGGAGGAATCGTAAAGACCACAGTAGTAGCTGAGGCCTTTATCAAAGCATATGATGATGGTCTAATTGACTTGCCAGTATTTTCAAGACTAAAGGGGACAGAGTCAGACAAGGCAAAAGAGATGCTCAAAGATTCTAGAACTAAAATTTATGATTCAGTAGAAGATGCAATTAATGCCGCAGTTATGGGAGAAGGAAATTGACTGAGATTTTTGATATTCTACAGGGAAACCCAGGAGATGCAGATTACCAGAAGAAAGGCGTAATCGTTCAAGGAATTACTGGAGCATATGGCTCACTTCACGCAAGAAACATGATGGCATATGGCACAAATGTAGTTGCAGGAGTTACTCCAGGAAAAGGCGGGCAAAAATTCGATGATAAAATTCCAATTTATAATTCAGTCAAAGAGGCAGTCGATGCCACAGGTGCAAAAATTTCAATTGTATATGTTCCTGCAAAGTTCTTTTTGGGGGCTGCAAAGGACGCACTAGAGTCTGGAATCAAATTACTTGTTGCAATTCCAGAGCATGTCCCAGTAAGAGACACTTTAGAAGTAATAGAGCTTGCAAAACAAAAGGGAGCTACAATCATCGGACCCAACACTCCAGGAATCATGATTCCAGATGTAATCAAAGTTGGAATCATGCCACCAATGCCATTCAAACTTGGTAAAATTGCAGTACTATCAAAGAGTGGAACTTTACTTTATGAGATTTCAGATGCATTAACCAAAGCAGGATTTGGCCAATCAATTACAATTGTAATTGGCGGAGATCCAGTAAATGGGACAAGACTAGTTGATGCATTTGATATGGTAAAAGACATTCCCGACTTGGAAGGAATGGTAATAGTTGGAGAGATTGGCGGGGATTCTGAAGAGATTTTGGCTCAAAGAATTATGGATAGTGGATTTAACAAACCAACTGTAGCTTACAT
>JACEMX010000122.1 GCA_013867335.1 Candidatus Nitrosomaritimum aestuariumsis | reverse complement strand
CTGAACTCATGGAAATTTTTGGACGGCAATGTGTAGTAGTTGCAATTGATGCTAAAAGAAACTATGAACCAAAGGAAAACAAAAATGTATTTTCAGAGAATGGCAAACAATTCTGGTTTGAGGTTTTCATTTATGGAGGAAAAAAAGAAACAGGACTTGATGCGATAGAATGGGCAAAACAGGCACAAAAACTGGGCGCAGGAGAGATTCTTCTAACCAGTATCGACAAAGATGGTACCAAAGACGGATATGATATTGTCTTGACTAGGGAAGTAGTAAATTCCACTTCTATTCCTGTAATTGCTTCAGGTGGATGCGGCAAGCCTGATGATATGGTAGAGGTTTTCAATGAATCAAAAGTTGATGCAGCATTGGCAGCATCTATTTTTCACTATCAGGACCATGGAGTAAATGGAGTCAAGACATATCTTAAAGGCAAAGAAATCCCTGTAAGATTATAAAACATTGAATGGAGAATTTGATTATGGAAAAATCAGTTGACGATATAGATTTTGAAAAAAGTGGCGGCCTAATACCAATTATAGTTCAAGACGCTAATACCAAAGATGTTCTAACATTAGCATATTCAAACAAGGAATCACTAGAACTAACAAAAAAGACTGGAAACTCTTGGTTTTACAGCCGCTCTAGAAATAAACTTTGGATGAAGGGAGAAGAATCTGGTAATACACAAAAGGTAAAAGAAATTCTTGTTGACTGTGATTCAGATGCAATAATTTATCTTGTTGAACCATCTGGACCAGCTTGTCATACTGGAGAAAAAGTTTGCTTTCACCACAATTTAGAAAAATAATCTAACATACTGGCTCCCAATCTGTACCTGGTACTGTTTTATTTACAATCTCAAAATTCAGATTTGAATAATTAGTTCCTCTAAATACAATGGTCCATTCTCCCAGAAATTCATCTACTGAGCAATACCCTCTTACTGCTGATAGTTGGGGATCTAAGTAATAATTGAAAGCATCTTTTTTTGCCCCATCAAATGGTATGGTAAGATAAACTTCCTTATGTGTATCATTTAATGGCTTCATTACTGCAATTTGGCCTATATCTTGGAATTGCAATCCTCCAATTCTAATGAAAATTTTTTCACCTAATGCATATTGGGTTCTGTCAACTTGAAATGGTCCTGAAATTTGCCATTCTCTTGGTAAAACCTCGTACTCATTTTCATCAGCAATCTTTTCAATTTCTTTTATTTTTTTTTCAATTTCTGGATTATCCTCTGGTCTGATTTCTTTGTCTAAAGTATCTTCAACTTCCATTTTCTCAGACCCTTCGGGCATCATTGAAACTGCAAGAATTCCTATAATTACGGCAATTATTAT
>JACEMX010000148.1 GCA_013867335.1 Candidatus Nitrosomaritimum aestuariumsis | reverse complement strand
GCGAAGGGAAACCGAGTTCTCGCAGCATTGTGAGGAGAAGCGTGTGAAAGTGCGTTAAGTCATGGCGGCTAGGCTAGAAGCCAGTCGATCTATTCCTGAGCAAGATGAAGGCGGGCGAAAGCCCGCTGGAGGTCTGAAGCAGTTCTGACGTGCAAATCGTTTGTGTGACTTGGGAATAGGGGTCAAAAACCAATCTAGACTGGCGCTCGCTAGTTCCAACCGAAGCGTCTCGCAGGGCGTGCTTTGTGGAGATAGTGTTTCCGGTAGAGCACTGATAGAGCGGCGCGGGGGAGAAATCCCTCACCGTTCATTCAAACTCCGAACGGATATACATCGTAGAAGCAAGGACACGGGTTCATGTGGCGTAAGGCTCATGACCGAAAGGGGTTTAACCCAGACTGAAGTTAAGGTCCCCAAATTTTTGCTAAGTGTCAAGCCAAAGAGTGTGTTCTCGCCAAGACAGCAGGGAGGTAAGCTCAGAAGCAGCTATCCTTTAAAAAGTGTGTAACAACTTACCTGCCGAGGGGGGATGCCTCAAAAACGGACGGGGCTAAAGCAAAGTACCGATACTTTAGATAATCATCAGTGGATGATTCGTGGTAGGTTGGCGTAGTGATTGGGTCGAAGCAGGGCGGTGACGTCCTGTGGACCGGTTTCTATTGCAGATCCTGGCGGCAGTAACAGCATAGTATTGTGAGAACCAATACCACCGTAAGCGCAAGGGTTTCCAGGCAATGCGTTATCAGCCTGGAGGTAGTCGATCCTAAGGTTTACCTCAACAGAGTAAATCGAATGGGAAACTAGTTAATATTCTAGTACCTTGCATGGAGCGTTTGAGCTATATGATTCGCTTTCGGATAGGGGTTGTATAACCATCGTTATATCTAACTGTTCGAGGGTTGGGGAGTGTCGTAATGACGAGAACCAACCCGAGACGGGAATGGCTCCGCGTTAGCGGAGTTTCCTTGAGTCCAAGAGACCATGAAAGATTGTGTAGTAAGCAAAGTGCAAGCTCGTACCCAGAACCGACACAGGTGCGCTGGCTTAGAAAGCTAAGGTGCTACGGGTATACCGTATGGCGAGGGAATTCGGCAAAATAGTCCTGTAGCTTAGGTACAAGGGATGCCTGCGGTCTTCATGAGGAATGGGGATCGCAGGTTGCAATTACAAGGGGGTCCCGACTGTTTAATAAAAACACAGGCGACTGCTAGTCCGAAAGGATTTGTATAGTCGCTGAATCCTGGCCGGTGCCGGTACCTAAAACTTGGGTTCAACCGAGCTAAGGGCCGGTTAACGCCGGGAGTAACTCTGACTCTCTTAAGGTAGCCAAATGCCTTGTCGGGTAAGTTCCGACGCGCATGAATGGAACAACGAGA
>JACEMX010000134.1 GCA_013867335.1 Candidatus Nitrosomaritimum aestuariumsis | reverse complement strand
CTTCCAGCATTTCCAGGAGCATTAGCTTATGCCCAAGCTTACGAGAGAGGAACAAAAATTATCGGTGTGACTTCGCATTATGTTACAGAAAACTTGGATCAAGGACCAATTATTTTCCAAGATTCCTTTGATGTTAATCCAAGCGATTCACTTGAGAAAATAAAATCAAAGGGACAAAAGTTAGAAGCAGACACATTACTAAAAGCAATGAAGATGCACCTGGAAAACAAGTTGGAAGTTCACTGGAGAAAGGTTCACATCAAGTCCAAGTGAATCTCATGGTAGAAATTAAATCACAATTTGATCCAAGCCTGAGAAATATTCTTAAAAATAAAAAACAAGTAGCAGTTATTCCTGTAGGCTCCATAGAACAGCATGGTCCTCATCTTCCCATATCAACTGACTCAGATATTGTAACCGAAGTTGCAAAAAGAATATCAAAGAAAAACAATTTTCTTTTGCTTCCTACCATAAATTATGGGGTATCATTTGAGCATTCTCCATTTTTTAATCTGAGTTTAACAAAGACAACACTTCAACGAGTACTTTTGGATTTGTGTAAGTCTCTTTACGAAAATAAAGTAAATACAGTTTTTATCATTAATGGACATCATGGGAATTTAGATGCAATAAAGGATATTGATAAAAAATTGAAAATCTCAAAAAATTTCAGAGTTTTTTCCCTTTCTTATTGGCACTTTATGGAAAGAGAGTTTGATCATGCTGGATTTGTTGAAACGTCATTAATGCTTGCCATCTCAAATAATGTAAAAATGAATTTGGCTAAAAAAGGTCTTGTAACTGACGGAATGAGCAAAAAAGAGATACAGAATTTAGGAAGATTAGCATCAAAATCATTTCCTAAAGCTACAAAAAATGGAGTTTGGGGCGATCCAAGAAAAGCAACCAAAAAAGACGGTAAAAGAATAATTTTAGAAATTACTAAAAACTTGAGTGAAAAGTGTCAAACTTGCCTCACTGGGCATAGTTCAAAGTTTCACCAATGAAATTTTAATATAATCCCCCAATACCAAAGCCAATAAGTGAAATAGATGTCCGTTGATATGGCAGTAAAAGTATTGGATGAAAGTATCAATCAAGTAGTATTGATAAAACTCAAAGGAGGAAAAACCCTTAGAGGCAGTCTGCTTGGATTTGACCAACACATGAACCTGCTACTCGATTCTTCAGAAGAAATCCCAACTGAAGGCGATTCTAAGACTCTCGGAACCATCGTCGTGAGAGGAGATAATGTAGTTATGATTTCTCCTCCTCCAGCAAACTAGGTGATTTGAGATGGTAAAAGGCACAACTTCTATGGGTGGTTTTACTAAGAAAAAAGTCCACATTAGATGTAGAAGATGCGGTAAAAACTCATTACACAAACGTCATCATGAGTGTGCTAGTTGCGGTTTTCCAGATGCAAAGAGAAGAAAATATTCTTGGATTAAATGGTACACATAGATGCAAGAAATTGCTATTATTCTTAGTTCATTAGCCGGTGTTGCAACAGCAGCAGCTGTAAGAAGAGCACCAAGAAATAAAACTCAGCTTTTAAGCATAGGAGCTAGTGCACATATCAAAAGTCAGATTAATTCATTAAAAATAGAAAAAGACATTCTTACAAAAACGATTTCAAGATTATACCAATCTGACTCTGACTTTTCAAAAATTCAGAGAGATAAATTATTGATAAAATATCAACACCAGTTAGGAGTAATCCTTGCAAAGTTAGAAAAACTTGAAGATGCAAGTAAACACCCAGATCTTGGTCCAGTGGGAGATGGTCTTATCACTCTAATGGATCAGAAATTATCAAAATTAGATGATAGGTTGTATGAATTATCATCAAAGATATCAACAGCTAGTATTACCGTTCCAGAAATTAAACAAGAAAAACCCACTGAAGTTCAAACTAGCAAACAAAAGCCAGAGGTAAACCAAGAATCAAAAATTCAAAATAAAATAAAGACTACCTTTAATTTTGAAAAATCTAGTACTACAAAATCAGAACCAGTTATTATTCCCCCAACAAGGGCAAGGCAATCCTTTGAGCTTACCACTCTAACTAGATTCTCAAAGAAAGAACCAAAATTCCCATTATTCGAAAAACAAGTTCCAGTAAAAGAAGAGATAGTTGCAGAAATAACTCAACCAAAACCAAAAATTCAAAATAAAATTGAAGTGGTACAAACACAATCTCCTGCAAAGACTGAGGTGATTTTTGAATCAAAGCCTGATATTGCAAAGGAAATGGAAAAGATTACCAAATTCAAAGCTCTTCCAGAACCTCAAAAAGAAAAGCCACAATCCTCAGTAAATTTGGAGGATGATTTTGATGATGATTCAGACGACATAGATAAAATCAAAGGAGAGATCATGAGTGTTCTCTCAAAGCTTGACCAAGCCGAGGTAGAGTAATTGTCCTACGATAGTGCCATATTGGCATTATCTAATGATGCCTTGAAATATGTAAAAGATAATTATGTTATTGGTTTGGGTAGTGGAAGGGCTGCAACAGCTTTAGTCAAATCATTAGCAATATTTGCTAAGAAAAAAAATTATAACATTAAGGGGATTCCCACATCACTTCAGATTAAATTAATTGCAGAAGAAGGGGGAATACCAATTATTGAAAGTGATCAAGTGGATCATATTGACGTAGTTTTTGATGGAGCAGATCAAATAGATTCTCAAAAATATGTAATTAAAGGAGGAGGAGGAGCTTTACTCAGAGAAAATATTTTGTTTAGCTTGGCAAAAAAAATCATTGTCATGGCAGACAAAACAAAATTTGTTAAAAATTTTACAAGGTCTGTTCCAGTTGAGATTCACCCATTAGCAAGAAATTCAGTAACTAAAACCATTGATAAATTAGGTGGGAAAGTGAATTTACGTTCCCTTGATAGAGGATATCCGTTTTTTACAGAAAATGGAAATATAATACTTGACTGTGATTTTGGTGTAATAAAAAATCCTAAAACACTGTCTCAGAAAATCAAACAAATTCCGGGAGTAATGGAGTCAGGAATATTTCTCAAAAAACCAGATATTATTTACAAAGCGAAAACTGGTGGCAAGTTTGAAATTATTTAATTAGACATCATATTTTCATGCCTAATTGAGTTCATAAATTCTGGATGTTCAAGCATCATCTCAATCATTTGTTGTCTTAATTCAGGATCATCCATCATATGACCAAGCATAGGCCCCATCATCTGCCCAGACATTTGAGCCATGTGAGATGGGTTTTCAATCATATGGTCATGCATATCAGTGGTCATTGCATTATTGATCCACATATGGTGGATCATATCCATCATTTTATCAGAATCAGAAAATGATCGTGCGTGTTCATGAGTCTTATGTTGTTCATTTTGAGGACACCATTGACAATTCGTATGCATTCCCTGTCCTTGATTTTGGCCCATACCCATGTCAGGATTCATTCCAGAACCCATCATTTCATCATGGACAGAGGTCATCCATCTTGGATGTTCTTGCAAAGATTTCATCATAGTTCCATGTTGTTTCATAGTTTCTATCATTTGTTCTCTCAGATTAGGATCACTGGTCATAGGCCCCATCATATTTCCTAATAATCTTGGATTGTCTTTCATTTGAGAAATCCAGTCTTGCATAGTCTTTTGCATCATAGTTTTGTCGTTAATCATCATTTCATGCCAATGGTTCATAATCATTTGATTGGATGTCATCTTTTCAATCAAATTGTTCATCATCATTGGACGCTTCATCATTATTTCCGAATCAAACATACCATAACCTCTATCAACTAATCCTAGATATGCCGAGGGCGAAACACAAGCTGGTGCACCATTATTTTTTTGTAATAATAGTAATCCTTCTTTGCAGGTTAATTGATCAATATCAGAAATTTCCTTCCATTGTTTTCTAGGGGGAATTATGGTCTCTTCACCAGATATTTCAGCAAGAAATACGGGAGATAAAGAAAGGTTAAAAATTAAAAATAAAACAAATGAAAAATTGTGTTTGTTCACTGTTGAATAATTGTATGTTTCACATAAAAATATTAGTAAAATTTCAATTAGATTACTGGTCGTTCAACTAGTTTACCGTGGCCTAATTTTCCTACAACTTGGAAATTATCAGAAACAAGTTCTCCGCGAACCATTGTTTTTACTGGCCAACCCTTCAGTTTCATTCCCTCATATACAATGTAATCTGAAAATCCACCAAACAGTTCATTGGAAACTTTATGCTCCTTTTTCAGATCTATCATGGTAATATCAGCATCAGAATTTTTTTCTAATGTACCTTTTTTTGGATACATTCCAAAAATTTGGGCTGCATTTAGGCTTGTAAACCTGATAAATTGATCAAGAGATATCCTTTCTTTATTTACTCCTTCACTGAGTAAAATTGGAATGACTGTCCCAATTCCAGGAAATCCGGCCAATGCGCCCCAGACATCTTCTCCTCCCAACTTTAGTTTAAGTTGATTTGCAACATGATCAGTACCAATTGTATCAATGTTGTTCTGTGATAATGCATTCCATATTGCCTGATTATCTTTTTGTGTTCGTATTGGTGGCATTACTTTGGCAAGATATCCTTGTTGATTTTCATATGATAGTGTAAGATAATGTGGACATGTCTCAACAAAAATTTTTGTTCCTTTGTCTCTTTCTTCTTTAATTTGATTTAATGCAGTTTCAGAACCTATATGCACAAAGTAAATTGTACAATCATAATCCCGACCATACTGACAAACTGTTTTGATTGCTTTTGCTTCATACTCAGGTGACCTACTTTCAGACCAAGCTGACAGTCCATCATGATTTTTTTCTTTTGCAGTTTTTATTCCACAAGCACAGGATTCATAATCTTCAGCATGAACCAATACCGGACATCCTAGAGAAGCGGCATTTTTTACGGTTTCCTCAACTATCTGATTATTTACATCAACTGTGGCAGCCTCCAGTTCTGAAGTATATGGTGGCATATCCATATAGACATGGCCAACATCACCTCCAAGATTCATGTATATTTTAAAAGAAGTGATTCCTTTATCAACACAAAATTTCATTTCATTAATTTGTTGTTTTGAGAAAATGGATGCATGTATTGTATAATCAATATAATGATTTTTTTTAGAAGCATCTAATTGATTTTGCAAAGATGATGAAAAAGAATCCCCTAGTCTTAACATTCTCATCATTGTTGTTATTCCGCCAATAGCTGCTGCGTGAGATTCTGTTTTGGCAGCCTTGTCAATCGAAGAATAAACACCATAATGAACATGAGTGTCAATAGGACCAGGTACGGAGATCAGGCCATTTCCATTGATTTTATGGTCACATGCAGGTAAATCATGGGTAAAACCAACTACTTTTCCCTCATCAATTATGATGTTTTTGTCTACAATCCCCTTGTCTGTGATGATATGAGAATCAGTGATTAGAGTATCATAGGTCATTTACTATTTTTTCTCTTGCAGTCTATTATTCGTTGAGATACCAAAATATGAAAAAGTTCCTTGTTGGTAGCTTATGCCATTTTGTTTAGTATAACTTGTTTGTCTGGTGCAGGTAAGCAGATAAAGAAAGAAGTACCTTTTCCAAATTCACTCTCAAGCCAAATTTTTCCTTCCAATCCTTCGGCTATACCTTTACAGATTACCAGTCCTAAACCAGTTCCACCATGCTTTCTTGTGTGTGATGTGTCAATTTGATAGAATTTTTTGAAAATATTGGATTGTTTTTCTTTTGGAATTCCAGGACCATTGTCACACACAGAGAATATCACATTATTTTCTTTGATTTTTGCTTCAACTAATATTTTACCGTCTTTTTCCGGTACAAAATCAACTGAGTTTCTAATTAGATTATCTAAAACTTGTCTTAATCTATGCCTATCAGATTTTAAAATTAAATTCTTTGGACATTTTACGGTAAAGTTGATTTCTTTATTTTTCATTAAATGCTTGCTATTTTCTTCTAGTTCATTCATAAATTCGTCAAGACTAAATTCAGTAATCACAAATGTCATTTTCTTCATGTCTAATTTTTGTACATCAAGTAAATCACTAATCAAGCGTTCCAACAATGTAGCATTAGATTCAATTTTGCCGATAAAATCAAGTTGATCATCATTTAGTGTACCAAATGTGTCGGTGTCCTTTAGCATTTCACAATAACCTTTGATCGGAACAAGTGGTGTGTTTAGTTCGTGAGTCATCATGGATGAAAATTCTTCTTTTCTAAGTTCGGATTCTTTAACATTTTTCAAAGCCTCAGATAGTTTTTCCTCAAGGATTTTTTGGTTGGTAATGTCAGTAAGAATTGCTATGTATTGCTCAGGCTTGCCATCATCTCCTAAAAGAGGAGAAATTGTGGCTTTTGACCAATAATAAGAGCCGTCTTTGGCTTTATTTTTTATATCTCCTTTCCAGGCTTTGCCCGATGAGATTGTTTCCCACATATTTTTGAAAAATTCTTTATCATGATGGTAAGAACTTACAATTCGTGGGTTTTGCCCCAAAAGTTCTTCTCTGGAAAATTTGGATACCTTACAGAAATCATCATTTACATAAATTATGGAACCAGTAGTATCAGTAATCAAAACATTTGCAGATTTATCTAAAGCCTCCTTAAAATTGGATAGGTCTTCTTGTTGCTTTTTTATAAGATTCATATTTTCTACCAGAGCCGTGTTTGAGTCTTCAAGTTTTTTTGTTTGAACTTTGACTAAGCCTTTCAGATTATCTTGAGTTGATTTTACGTAATGTAGTAGTTTTTCAAAACCATTGGTAAGTTGATCTAGTTCATTGTTGGAAGATTCTGGTTTTTTATCCAGTTTTACATTGAAATTACCTTTACGAATTTCATTCATAGTTGTGCTTAATTTCTTGATTGGAGATGAAATGGTTCTAGAGAAAAATATTGCAAGTAAAACAATTCCTACAAGTAGCATTGAGAAAACAGATAGTAGTTTGAATTGTAAATCATAGATTGGTGAAAATACCTTTTCTAACTCAATTTCCCCTACAATACAGAGATTACCATCTTCAAGTAGTTTTAAAATCCCCAAAACTTCTTTGCCATCTTTATTGATGTATTGCTCTGAAATTGATTGGCCAGCAAAACATTTGTCAATCTGATTGTATTCATTGTTCCAGTTTTGTGTAGAATATTTTACAGATGAATCACTTGTAACTTGACGAGAAACACTATCAACTAGAAATATTTCATGATCATTATTCAAACCCTTGCTGAGATCCTGTGGATCAATGAGGTTAAGAGGAGTTTGTAACAATATTCTGCCATAGTCATTACCGTTTGTATCCTTGAGATCTTCTGCAAAAGTAATGTAATTGTGACTAAATATTCGATTTTTTTGTAGTCCTCCAAAAAAGTATTTACTTTGATCGGCATCGTTCATTAGATCACTTGGTAATTTGTGACCAATGAATTCTCTTTGGGTGCTAGCAAGAATATTCCCATCTACATCTGAAATGAATATTGCTTCAATAGAGGATCTTGAAGTATCATCCTCAAAATTATCTAATGAGTTTGATCTTGTTTCCACAAGCATGGCATCAATATGGATTTGGATTTTATCTAATGTTTGAGGTTGATTAATGTTGTTTGAATCCAGCTGTAGTGGGAAAAATGTAGTTGCAAATAATTTAGTTTGTGTTTGTCTTGTATCAAAATAATGCTCAATATCAGAAATTTTAGAAATTAATGAAGAGTCAAGTGCGGATTCTTTTTGATTAACTAAATCATCAGAAATTTCTGTAATACTTATTCCCTCTAAGATCATAATTGGAATTAAGGCAATACACAAAAAGAGAATTACCAGTTTACTGTTAAGATTCAATTCACAAATACCTCATAGATAGTTCTAATAGAAATTTGAGGAGTTTGACGAAGTAAATTGTTTTGATTATTTGAAAAGTTCAATTGGAATCAACGAAATTCAAAAAAAACTCTCAGCTAGTAATTGCCGTCAACAGTTCATTGAGTTGAATTGGTTTTTTAAGACAACCCTGGATTCCCTCTTTCTTTAGCAAATCGTTAATTTGGCTAGTAGTAAATGCAGTCGCAGAAAATATTACAATTTTTTGATCTTTTAGAATTTTTTCTCTTTCTAGTGTTTGAATAATATCAATTCCACTCATCTCAGGCATTGAAATGTCTAATAATACAACATCATAATTTTCTTCTTTAATACGCTCTAATCCGTCTCTTGGATCATTTGTTACTACATTTTCAAAGCCCTTTGCTTTGAGGAACTTTGATAGCAAGCCTGTGATATCTTGGTTATCGTCAACTATGAGTACTTTCATGATAGTATTCATTAGCTTGTCCTATATAGCAAAATGTTTGTTCAGTTTCAACAATTTTTTTATTACAAAAAAATTCAAAACTCAATTTTTTAATTATATTATCTTATTTTTATCAAAAATTGATCTTTTGAAAATAAATAAAAACACACTTCAAAGACTAGCATCAGGGCCGGTGGTTTAGGGGTATAATGTCGCGTTCGCAACGCGAATGTCGGGGGTTCGATTCCCCCCCGGTCCACCATCCAGAAACTATTATACATTAACAAAAATTATGATTGGTATGGAAGTTTTTGATGGAAAAAAGGCTGCGCAAGAATACATGTCAAAACATACCTTGGCATTTTCCACACCAGAATTGACACTGATGAGATTTGCATTTTGGTTGGGAGATACAGTGCCAGATCCTAAAGGTAAAGAAGAATCTGTTCCAAGAATGCTGACATTTATGATGGAGCAAGATTTTGCACCTGTATTAATTGATGATGAAACATATGTTCCAACAGGGGCTGTGAAAAACACTGGAGGTATGTATGGAAATCCTCAAGCTGAAAATGTTACAGAAGGAAAGTTCTGTTCTGAATGTGGGACAAAATTATCAGCAACAGCAAAGTTCTGTCCTGAATGTGGGACAACTCAAGAGTAATTTACTAAAATTTTATAATTTATTTCCACACTTTGTGCAGAATTTTGCATTAGCTCGTAATGGAGAACCACATGATGAACAATTGTTTGCACCAGACATTTGTCTTGGCATAAGAGCAGGATCTGGTGTTGGCAACGTTCCTGGTTCACCAAAAGCTTGTCCGGCAGAAACAATTCCTGGAGGACCTCCTACTGGATTATCAGATGTTCCAGGTCTTGGTGCTTGTGGCATTCCCATACCACCTGCCATTCCGGGTGCACCCATTCCCGGCATAAGCCCTGGAGATTGAGTACCGCCAGAACCGGGTTTTAATGATTTTCTTATCTCGAACATTACTTTAATTGCCAAAAATTCCAAGGCAGAATATGCAACAACATAATCCCCTAGTCTTTGAAAGAATTCCTTGTCTCCAATTTTTCCTTGTTTGTACATATTATTCGTATCAAGAAAACTTTCATAGTAGCCTTGAGATTCTTGAAAAAGGCTATCTAATTTATCAAAAAGCATATTGAGTGTGTCTACTTCACCAAACGACATAGGACCACTCCTCTAATGGAATATTAATTACTTTAGGATCGATTGCGTCTTGATTTTATTCATAAACTCTATGACTGAACATATAGGGAAATGGAAATTTTTCATTATAACATATGCTATATTTTTATTGTATTTTCAAGTGCTCCTTGATTTTAGATACATCTTCGCCTATCATTGCGATTTGACTACTTAGGGCCCAAACAGAGTTGCGGGCTTGCATATTTTGATTATTCAAATATTTTACTAGAGTTAATGTGAATTCTGTATTTTTTGTTTTTTCAAGGTAAATAATTATTTCCTGAATTAATTGAGGCGGTAATCCTTGGTCAAGTTTTTCCATCAAGGCTTTACAATCCTCATCACTTTGAATACTCATAATACACCAAACAATACATTGTATTTAGTTATTAATACAAATTATATCAAAAATTTAACAAATTTTGATAATGCGTTAAACAATTTTTCAAAATCACATGGCAAAAAATTAGTGCTAAAACCATTTTACAAGAAGATATTCAAAATTAAGGATTATGATTTGTAGTTAATTTGAAAACATGCTAAAAAATAATTTATCTAAAAATTACTATTAATCTAATTTTATAGTAAACTGACTAACATTAGAGCCATTGAGATATTTGCCCAAATGGCTACGCTAAACCCAGCTAACTTTAGGGTATGTACTACTCTCATCGCCAAATGTGTTTTTGTATAAATTCCTAATAAGGATTAATTTGTGTTAGATCTTTTTTGATACAATTTTTAAAACAAAAAGAAAAAACATGTGATTAGGCTTGAAGGGCTCTATCAATCATATTTTTGTAGGATTCCTTAGATGCGGCACCTACTTGTTGGCTAACGATTTCACCTTTGTTAAGAAGAATTAGAGTTGGAATACTAAAGACATTATACTTAGAGGCGAGTTCATTTGCTTCGTCTACATTGACTTTGACAAATTTTACTTTACCCTCATAATCGCTTGCCAATTCTTCAACAACAGGACCAACCATTCTACAAGGACCACACCATTCGGCCCAAAAGTCCACAAAGACGGGAATGTCTGAATTAACTACATCTATCTCCCATGACTTTGTATCTGATACTTGTGTTACTCCCATTCTGAGTTTATTGTATCGAAGACACCTAAAAACGTTCACCAAAATTAACAGTCAATCTCGGGAATGAGATGTAATTGAATTTGATTTTGATATATACTTAAATGACGTTTTGGAGAATCTGAGACATGAGTTCCGAGCTTAGATTGAAGAAATTAAGAGGTTCAGGAGGCTATGTTATGGCAACTATTAATGATGAGCAACAGATGAAGGGAAACCTTGGAGGTCCTGATTTATTTTTAGCCCCAATAGGAAGGCTAGAATCAGAAATTATCACTAAACATTTTTGCAATACTTGTGAAAAAGAGTTTGAAGGCCCACCCAAAATTGAATTTGAAAATCCAAATGAAGAGGTTGCAGAGAATTTAATTTTAGCAGAAAAAGGTCAGTATATTTGTAATAATTGTAGTTCAACTATTGCAGAGTATCGAGAGTTTAAGAAACAAGACGAGGTCAAAGAAATTGGAGAGGCAAAACCAATCGAAGGAGTTGCACAAGCCACACCAGAGCCAGTAGTACAAGAGCAACCTACAATCACCCCTCAAACTCAGCAAGAACCACCTCAAGCCTCATCTCAAACAACTGAAGCAGCACCTGCAGGATCTGTCAGCTCTATTGAAGGATTAACGGTATACGATGAGAATGCAAAAAAAATTGGAATCGCAAGGCAAGTTGGAGTTGATTCCACACAAACTGTGGTATTGTTAATTACAAAAAATGATGGTACGGAAGGTAGTGTGCCTTGGAGTAGTATTGGAAAGGTCGGGGATGTTATTCTATTAGGAAATGTATCTGTGCCTGCTGCAAGTGAGCCTGGAAAATGTTCTAGTTGTGGATTTGTAAACAATGAAGGCTCAAAGTTTTGTGAAGAGTGCGGAAACAAACTACAATAATTTTAAAGTTAATTGAAGTAAGGGTAAAAAATGCGTGACGATAATTGACTAAACTATCCTCTAAAAAAAGCATAGTTAAAGATGTCCTGATTGTGGCAATGGGGGTCATCATTATTTGGATTGGATTACAAGTGGCTTTTGGGACTCAAAATCCATTTTATGTTGTTGCAAGTGGAAGCATGATTCCAGAATTGCAAGTATATGATGTGCTAGTAGTTCAAGGGCACGTAGATTTTGAAGATATTCAGGTTGGAGACATTATAGTTTTTGACAGACCATCAGGACAAGACAGAGTGATAGTTCACCGAGTAGTTTCAATTACAGATGATAATCCCAAAACAGTTCGAACCAAGGGAGACAATAATGTAGCATCTATTCCTGGAACTGACTTTCCAATTACAGAGAAAGAATACATTGGAAAAGTAGAATACCAAATTCCTCAAATTGGGTATGTAACTCAGATTTTGAAACCACCCACCAATTACATCCTCATTGTTTTGGTAATAGGAATTATGATTGTAAAGGAGATGATTAAACGAAGAAACGTAAAGGAGCTTGCTTTAACTGATCCATTAAAATCAAAAGATCCAGACAGTTTGGAAGATTATTCAGATCTTGAAACATTAGAGAAAGATTCAGCATATTCGGAGCATTCTGAATCAAATATATCTGAAAATGAATCTGGAGATTCCCAAGAAAATGCCGATGATAAGGATTCAAAATCTTTCAAAACAAAAGATTAGTAAAATCAAGATAGTTTACCAATGATGCAATTAATCCATTGACCTTTTGCACATCAGCATTACTTGATTACCGATGTTTTTCTTTGGCAAACTATCTAGTCTTTATGTTGAATAATAAAATAAAAAGAGTATTTTTGATTTGCTTAACGATTGTTTAAAAAAGTCCAAGAAATGAAATTAATTTAAAGAGATTAGCTAGTAGTCCTTATCAATTTTGAATAGAATAACGTAACATGAGAGGTAAATCCAATGAATGAGGATTTTGCAGAATATACAAAATGCCTATCATGTAATCAAGCACTACTTTATTGCGACTGTAATTGTCCATATTGTGGAAAAAGAGAACAATGCAAATGCGAACTTGTTTCGATTAGATAGGATAAAGAATTAGAATTGTATGGGGTAAAGATTCTAGTTTATAGAATCTTTAGTTTTGAAGACTCTCTTAAAGTAATTAGAATCTTCTTTTGGCTCTTCCAAATCATTTTTAATTCCAGCCAAATTTTTGGCCAGATTCTTTTTGTAACCTAACTGCATTTGTCTTTGAATTTGTATTCTCTGGGCTTGTGGAGATCCTGCACCATGCATAGATTCGGTAAGATAGCCTACTGCATTTCTTCCCAGCGTCATATTCTCTATTAGTCGAAGAATTCTCATTCTATTTTCAACATCTGCTCCTTTTCTTCCTGCAAGGTATTTTTTGAGTAATGGTCCTGCTTCTGGATGTCTGAAATCTTTTTCAGAAGGTAGGGTTACAACAAGACCTCCTGCAATATCTTGAGCTAATCTGCTGATTTCATATGGGAATCTTGTGACATTATGTTTGCAAACTTGGGCAAGCATGTCATCATTTAGGAAAACACCTGATTTCATTTGTTGGCCTTGATATGAAGAGGCAATACCTGCTGCAAATATTGTTTCATTGAGATGAGTCATCTCAATGATCTTATCTTTAATGTGAGAAACTTTGGGTACGCCATTATAATCAGCAATTGCAGCAGCTGCGCCAATTAAGACATCGCCAAGTCCTGTCTTGCAGACATAGCTTCGTCTATGATAACAAGTGAATCGCTCTACCAACATAGATGCAAATTCAAATTCTCCATTCATGAATACTTTATCCCATGGAATGAAGACTCTATCTAAAACGATTAGAGCCTCTTGGCCTCCAAATTTTGCATTACCATCATCAATATCCCCTTCTTCCATGCTTCTAGTATCACAAGACTGTCTACCGTAAATGTAAGTCACACCCTTTGCATCGGCTGGAATTGCTCCAACTATTGCCCATGCTTTATCATTGTCTGTCAGTCTAATCGTTGGCATTAAGATAATCCAGTGAGAGTTAATACATCCAGTTTGGTGAGCCTTTGCACCTGAAACATAAACACCATTCTCATCCTGGTCTACAATTCTTGTAAACAAGTCTGGGTCTTCTTGTTCTGCAGGACCTTTACTTCTATCACCTTTAGGGTCTGTCATGGCACCGCCAATTACAAGATTTTCTCTTTGAACCATTTTTACGAATTCTAAAAATCGTTTATGGTATTCTGTTCCATGCTTTTCATCAATTTCAAATGTTGTGGAATGCAACGCATTCATTGCATCCATTCCTACACATCTTTGAAAACAAGTACCTGTGTTTTGGCCAAGTTTTCTTTGCATTTTATTTTGTAAAACTAAATCCTGAGCACTCTCAGCAATATGTAAGAATCGGTTTATTTGCAAACCAGTAATAGAAGATTTTGCAGAAGCAAGTTCTTCTTCTCTAACTGCAAGATCATATGTTTCAGCTACTGCATTAATAGATGGTCTAATTATTGGATGATCAACTGGTTCTTTTACTAATTCCCCAAATAAGTAAATTTTGAGATCTCTATTCCTAAGACTTTCAATGTATTCTTCGCCTGTCCTAATTGTCTTGAAACTCTCTACGTTTGCCATATTGAGATTCCCTCTAACTTGTATAAATATTCTAAATTAGTATTTAAAAAAAGTCAGGAACAAATGCGATCAAAGACCTATTCGGACATCAAGAATCTTACAGCCTTTGCCTTTGTCCATAACAAGAACTGGATTCATATCTAATTCTTTGATTTCCTTAAAGTCAGTAACAAGCTGAGATAATCTCTGTATGCATTCAGATAATTTTGCAATGTCTGATGGTTTTTCGCCTCTTACACCTTGCAAAAGTTTCTGGGTTTTAATTTCTGAAATCATATCATCGGCTTCTCTAGTGGTGACTGGAGCTAGTTTGAATGTCACATCTTTGAGAACTTCAACATAGATACCACCCATTCCAAGCATAATTACTGGTCCGAAGCCTGGTTCCAATTTAGAACCGATAATCATCTCTTTTCCTCCTTTTACCATTTCAACAATTAAGACGCCTTTAATCTCAGCATCTTTGTTGTATTTTTTGGCATTCTTTACAATTTTTTTAAAGGCATCTTTGACTTCTTTGTCATTTGTTAGATTTACTTTAACCCCGCCGGCATCAGACTTGTGAATTATCTGTGGTGATGCTATTTTCATAACAACAGGATATCCTATTTTATTTGCAATTTTTACTGCTTCTGATTCATCTTTAGCAAGTGCACTTGTGGGTAAAGGTAAACCATATGCTTTGAGTACTTCTTGTCCTTCTTCTTCAAGAAGGTTTGGTCTTTTCTCTTTTTTGACTTTATCAAAAATCTTTTTTGCTTTTGCCTTGTTTACCTTGAATTTGGCAATTTTTCCTTCTTTGGTGTTTACCCAAATTGCAAACTTTATCATTGCGGCAAGAGTTCGAATTGCCCCTTCTGCATAGTTATAGTAAGGAACATCTCCTTTGGCTAAAATTTCTCGATTTGTAATACCTTCATCAAGTCCCATTAAACTTGCAAGCATTGTTTTTTTGTATTTTTTTGACATTGAAACAATGACTTCTGCTAATTTGTCATAGTTTAGAGTACCAGAAGGTGTACACATAGAGATTACAGAACCCACTTTTGGATGTTTGAGAACTCTATCCAAAACATTATGGAACCTGTTAAAATCAGCGTCTCCTACAATGTCTACTGGATTACGGGAGCTTCCCCATGGAGGAATTACTTCATCAATCTTTGGACGAATACTTTCAATTTTGGCCATTCTAATTCCTAATTTAGAACATGCATCAGTGGAAATAATTGCAGGTCCTCCTGCGTTTGATACAATAACCAAACCTCCTGCTGTTGGAAGTGGTTGTTTTGAAAATGCTGTTGCATAATCAAAGAGCTCTTCCATAGTATCTACTCTAATTGCACCTGATTGCTTTAGCAAGGCATCGTAAATTTCATCAGAGCCCATTAAAGCACCAGTATGAGACATTGCCGCTTTGGCTCCCTCTGGACTGCGTCCAGATTTTAATACCAAAACTGGTTTTTTGAGTTTTTTAGTAATATTTTTACAAACTTTAAGGAACTCTTGGCCATTTCCCATATCTTCAAGATACATTACAATAACTTTGGTCTGCTTGTGTTCGGCTAGCATCTTTAGAACATCGACTTCACTCATTTGTGCTTTGTTTCCCATACTGATAACTGCTGAAAATCCAATACCTTGAGCACTTGCATCCTCAACCAAAGCTGCACAAATTGCACCACTCTGAGAAACCAGGGCAATCTTACCTGATTTTGGTGTGATCTTCAAGAATGTAGAATTCATCATTGTCTTTGGAGCCAAATTCATTATTCCAAGACAATTTGGCCCAATGATTTGGATTTTGTATTTTTTAGCAATATCTTTTAGCTGCTGTTCTCTTTTTGCTCCTTCTTCATCTACTTCTTTGAATCCAGCAGTGATGATGATAACTCCTTTGACTTTTTTCTTTCCACATTCTTCTAAAACATCGGCTACCAAAGTATTTTTGATTACAATAACAGCTAGATCTACAGGTTTTGGAATATCCAAGACTGTTTTGTAGGCTTTTTTGTAAAATACAGTATCTCTGGATGGGCTAACAGGATAAACAGTTCCCGTAAAACCATTCATAATATTTGATGTAATTGTACTTCCAACACTTCCTCGTTTGTCAGATGCACCAATAATTGCTATTGATTTAGGAGATAAGAAAACAGATTCGGCCACTTTCTTGAAGTTAAAGATTTTCTATAATAAAGTTATTCACAAGGATATACTTTGGATAACTGATCGCTAACAGATAGAGAGCGGTTCTATGATAAATATTTACAATATAAACATGAAATTTAAGGCTAAATTATAATTCCATTATTCTGAATGTTAAAGGATCTTTCAAATTATTAAATCCAATTTTTCTTTTTGAAATAGGCAACAAGGGTAAGTCCAACGCCTGCCATTGAAATTAGAACAATCGGGTATGAGTATGGGTGTGATAATTCTGGCATATATTGAAAATTCATTCCAAAAATTCCAGCAATAACCGTGATTGGGACACATATTGTAGCAACAAGAGCCAATGTTTTCATGATTTCATTTGTTCTGTGAGATACTACTGACAAATAGTAATCACTTAATGAAGATAATTTTTCTTTTGCAACATCTAATGATGATAAAATTTGAGTGATGTGATCATTGATGTTTCTAAAATAAATCATGTTAGATTGATTTATGATGTCTGATTCATATTCCTCCAAATCTAAAAAAATTTTTTTTAAAGGCAAAATTGAATTTTGTATGACTAGAAGATCATCTTGCAGAGAATCCATTACCATTAGGCTGTCTTTTGAAGTGTTGTGAGTAATTGACTTTTTTAATAAGTCAATCTTTTCAAGAATTTTTCTAATTACAATAAAATAATTATCAGTTACAGCATCAATAAGTGCATAAAATAAATAATCAGAATTACTCTCATGAATTTTTTTTCTACCTTCTCGAATTCTATTTCTGACAGGTTCAAAGACATCATCTTCATACTCTTGAAATGAGATTAACAGATTTTTCTTTAAAATCAAATTGACATGTTCCATTTTAATTTCTTCTTTGGAATCAACATAGAACATTTTCAAAATGGCATAAATCAAATCTGAATATTCTTCAATTTTTGAATGGCGGTTAGTATTTGCAACATCTTCTGAAATCAATTTATGAATATCAAAATGGGTACTAATTTTTGTGATCAATTCTGGGTCGTGAATTCCAGTAATATTGAGCCAGCTAACACCTACTTTTTTATCCACTATAGAAAGATTGTCAGGCGTGATTTCCTCTTCTGTAACTGAATTTTCATGAAAATTGATCAATTGGAGTTTGATTTTTTCTGTTTTTGCTACTCCAACATACACCACACTTCCAGGAGCATCACCAGGCTTTTTTGATGATTTTTTGAATAAACTAAGGCCCATAAGTCATCAGATTGTAGATATTACAATATCATCGAATAACATTTCTGCTTTTTTGATGATTTTTTTATCATCTGCATCCGGTTCGGCAGTAATCAATACTAAATTCTCTTTGATTGGGACGCTGATTATTAGTTGCTTTTTGCGTCTAGAAGCAATGTAATCAATTTCGCCTAAAACATCATCAAGTTCTTTTCTCATTTTGAAATCCAATTGCATTTGCATGTAAGTCATGGAAACTTTTTCTTGTTCTAGTAGCGGACTTACCCCTTGCTTGAATCCTCCAGCAATCAATCGTCCAAGTTGATTGATTACTCCAACATGTCTAATCTTATCCTCCTTTGATAATGCCTCACATGCAGCATTCAATTTTTTTATTTCATCTATGAGTGTTGGAGTCATTATTTCTCTAAATTTTTTAATTTTTTTTTGAAGGTTTTTCATTCCGTGTGGTTTTGCCAACTAGGTTTTGCCTTCAAACCTTATTACGGCAAATCTTAGATAATAATCCAATATAAAAACACAATGAAGAATTCATTCTTTGTGAGCTTACTTGAGGGTGCGATAAAAGAGGCAAAATACAAGTATGCTCTTTGGCGGCAAAGTTATTCTTAGGAATTTCTGACCTCTTCTAGCTTCCCAACATCTTTCCTGCAAGATTTTCTTTTCTTGGAACCCAAGTTAATGTGAGTTTGGAAAATTTTGCAATTATGCTCCAGGCCTCTTGAGCCAATGCACGTAATTGCTCATTGTTTATCGCATAATCATGATTTAGCTGATACACTGTATTTTTTGAATCACTAAAGATTGTTATTTCGCCTTCTGAATCTACAAATTTTTTTAATGCTGCAATAATTGCCAGATATTCAGCCTGATTATTTGTGATGTTAGATTTTTTTTCATAAAATGACTCTCCTGTTTCTTTTACAAAATACCCATATCCACTGTTTTCTCCCCCAGATCCGTCTACATAGATGTTAATTGCCATCTTTGTACAACCTCGTAATTTTGACACTCAAGTTAATCACTATCATGTAGATGATAGTGGATATAACTTGTGATATAATTGACGCAAGGTATGGATCATAGTTAATTGAAAGGAAATAATATTGCAAAATCCATCTAGCTATTGTATAAACAACTTCGGAAATCCCCAATGAAGTTATTATCTTGATTAGATCATGGCGAAGTCTTTGGGTGTCTGTTTTTCCAGATTGTAAACGATATTTTTTTCTGTTATCATAATAATACAGAGCCCCAAACGTAGAGAAATAAAATATGTAATCAAAAATTAAAGTGTATGTAGTGTTTAGATAATCTTCTTGCTCTGCTAAACTTTGTGCAATGATTGCTGAAAAAGTAATAGAAACTGCAAAAGCAATCAAAATATTTTTGTTTAGTTTAAGATATTCTTGCAATACTAGTTATCTGAATATCAATTACAATTAAACTAAGACTAGTCCAGAGTAATTTTCAAAAATATTAACAATCCAATTAGCTCAGCTATTCCAACTCCAAGCATATATGGGAAAATCTCATGAGAGAATAGCTGATCCATTGAGAAATATGCCAATCCTCCAATAATATTATGCAAAAACAGCATACTCGTAACTACAATCATTCCCAATGGAAGCTGAGCCTTTGTTTTTCCATACATTTTTCCAAAAATGCAAATCAATACTCCTAAAACCGCCATATTTGCAATTGACACTATAGATAGTACTAGAGAGGTAGATTCCATTTAGAGAGAAAAACCTCCTGAGCGTTTATTTACTTTTGTCCAATTTTGTTGCAATTTCCTCA
>JACEMX010000159.1 GCA_013867335.1 Candidatus Nitrosomaritimum aestuariumsis | reverse complement strand
AATCAATCGAGCCAATATTTGCAAGATACAATTCTATATTTGCAGAATCCGGATCAAACCTAATATGCTCAAACAAGATATCTTCTCGCAATGCCTCATTATGTTCTCTATCATGAAGTGTCAAATCATGAGAAAACAGATTGATTTGATTTAGTCCTTGAAATAATATCACTGAACCAATCGAAGCTACAATTGCTAAAACAACTAAACTGCCAATAATCTGACTTACTGCACGACGTCTAGTCAAAGGAGATTTTTTATGCCCATAAGCCAACTACTTCTCACCGTTTCTGGAATACCTTTCAGAAACAAATTCATCCACATGTTGAATTATTCTAGACAGGTCAGGATCTGAGATTACTTCAATTCCATACTGCTTTGCAATTGGTTTTACATCTTCTTCTACATTTGATGTGGTAAGAAGCAAGATGTTCTTTGGACCAATATCTAAAATTGGAATTAAAATAGAATTAATATCCACTTGAGATAGATTCTCGGATTTTCTGCTAATGAAAATTGCAATTGCCTCATCATTCACATTGTTTTTTGCATAAATTGGAATCTTGTGTGAGTTTCCACTTTTTCCTTTTATTGAAGCTTTGAATTCGGTTGCAAAATTAAATTCGTTGAGCAAAGATACCAAGTCTTCATGCATCTTGTCATCATCAGAAGTTATTGGTGCTTCATAGTCTTTTAGCTTGTAACTATATGTTGTAAAGAATTGTCCAGTACCAGTCTCAAAGTCGTGTTCATGTTTTCTGCAGTATAGTTTAATGATAGCATTATCAAATTTTTCTTTGCAATCCAAGCACTGATGCCACATTGCAGGTACTCTTATCTCCTTTTTGAAATCAGTGATTTGTCTTTTACAAGAGGGACAAGTAGAATTTTTTTGAGAAAAATCATATTCTGTGCTTTCTGTGATATATCCACATCTTTTATGCTCATAGAGATTTAGCTTGTCAACATTTAATGAATTGCATGATGGGCAGTATAATCGAACACTAGAGGAATATGTGTCAGGATGATGAGGACAGATTATTAATTTTTCAAATACCTCTTTGTTTAAGACACCTTCAGATACCAAGTCATCCAAAAAGGAAACATTTTCAGGATCTTCTCCTATTTTAGATAAAATTGGATAAAACAAACAACTCTCATTGAAATCCACTACAGGTTTGATGGCTTTGTCAGGTAATTTTTCAACTTCTAAAAGAAGTAATTGAGATTTGTCTCCCTTTATGCTAGATTCAGGGATGTTATCTATAGAAAGACTTTGGTTTTTTTCCTTTACAGTCTCTGAGATTTCGGTTGCAATTGGTTCTGGTTTTGCTTTGACTGGTTCTGGTTTTGCTTTGACTGGTTCTGGTTTTGCTTTGACTGGTTCTGGTTT
>JACEMX010000035.1 GCA_013867335.1 Candidatus Nitrosomaritimum aestuariumsis | reverse complement strand
CTGAATTTCCTAGATCAAAAAAAAGATATTCATTTTCTGAACATATACTTCATTATATCGTAACAGTTCATTCTAAAGATCCCATAGAAGAGATTAATCTAATTGAAAAATTTTTAGGAATCATATATAGCAACCCTGAAATACCAATTTCAAACACAGTCAAAAAGGCCCATGTAAGAATTAACTTTACAGACAAGCCTATCGAAATTTGGAATAAATTTTTCCCAAGCACACCTTACATCCCATCCATTCTGTTAACTGTTCATGGTTCAGGAGTTTTGTATTTGGATTCCGAAGTAAAAACTGGAATAGATGGGAATTTTTATTATTCTAACAAGTTTTAACACTTCATAAAATCTAAAACAATGGGCCTAAAAATCCTAAATACATTTTTTCCTCCAAAAATTAAATTAATTCCAACTGAAAAAGGATTCAAAAAATTTTATTCTTGAAATACCACGGTATATTACAGTGAATAACAACTGTACATATTGTCTAATTATCAACAGCCAAGAATGGATGTTAATTTCGGAAAAGCCAAAGCAGTAATTGTTGGTGTAATTATTCTCATAATTATAGGGGTAGTAGTCTCCGCTTCGGTTCAAATTGTTGATGCTGGTCATAGAGGTGTTCTCTTGCATTGGAATGCAGTAGATCTAACAGCACCGCCTCTAGATGAAGGACTTCATTTTTTAGTCCCATTTCAAGACTCGATAGTCCCCATGGAAATTAGAACATTGAAATTTGTAACAGATACATCCTCTGCATCACGAGACTTGCAGACAGTATCTACAGAGGTAACTGTAAACTATAGACCTGCTGCAAACTCGGTCCATACATTATTCAAAGAGGTAGGACTTCAATATGAAGACAGAATAATTCAACCAGCAGTAGAAGAAGTGATAAAACAAGTCACCGCACGATACAATGCAGAGGAACTGATTACAAAAAGACCACTAGTGAAAGCCGACATTGAGCAGGAAATCACCACACGTCTAAATGTCTACAATATCAATACTGATGTCATTTCAATTACAGATTTCCAATTCTCTCCATTATTTGCACAAGCCATTGAATCTAAAGTAGAAGCAGAGCAAAGGGCCCTACAAGCAGAAAATGATTTGCTTAGAATAGAAGTAGAGGCAAGACAGCTTGCTGCCCAAGCTGAAGGTTTAGCAGCAGCAAACATAGCAGAAGCAAATGGTGAAGCAGAAGCAATCAAAATCATCAACCTAGCCCTTGCCGAAAATCCAAATTACTTAGAGTGGCTTAAAACACAAGAATGGGATGGAAAACTACCTCTTGTTGTAGGAAAGGGCGGAACACCGTTTATTCAAATCCCGATGTCCTCCTAGAATTATTTTTTTGGAAAGATGAATAATTTTGATAAGATAACTTCCTT
>JACEMX010000060.1 GCA_013867335.1 Candidatus Nitrosomaritimum aestuariumsis | reverse complement strand
CATGCTAGTGAGACTGTGACGCCGTTTCCATCCTGAATCTGTATCAAGTAAGCGAATGGTTGCTCTCTATCTTGGCCATTTGCAACATCACAAGTAATTTGCACCTGTTGGTCTACTGCAACACTACTTAGAGTGTTACCGAAGGCATCAACAACTCTACAGTTAGAAGCTGGAGCTCTCTCTAGAGGTGGTACAACAGTACCTATGAGTGAAGTGGCAGTGATATCAAGTTCATCTGCTGTTGTATATGGATCAGGTAGGGTGTTATCTTCATATTCTGCAGTGACAGTGTCACCTTCTGCGACTCTGAGTCTGTGACCAGATGATTCATCAGTTACAGTGAAGAACACTGTTCCTTCGAATATTCCGGTTGCCTCATTAGTCTCAGTTACAGTCAAGTCGATACCACCAGCATCAGAATCAGACCACACGTCGACATCGAAGTTGTCGACTGCTTCTGGATCTAAGTTCATGTCTGGATCAATTACTCTAACTACGCCAGTTCCGCTTGCAGGATAACTTGCTTCAAGCCATTGTACCTCACCAATGTTCCATCTGATAAGTGCTGAGCCGACTACTGTCTCATCCTCTGAGAATTCAAAGGATACAGTAATACCGTCATCATCATCAGCTGGCAAAAGTCCGTCAGTTGGACCTGAGCCGGTTGGGGCTCTAGATACGACATCGTTACCATTGTCATCACCAGTTCTGGAATCGCCATCAGCATCGTGTGTGAAACCAGTAAGGATAACCTCACCAGTAAAGATGCCAGTGTCAGTACCAGTTTCGACTAGTTTGTAGTTGTCAATATCGTCACCTCTGGTAGAGACCTTTATTGGGTCTAGATCAGTGTTGCCGATTTCATCAACTAAGTCACTATCGAAGTTGTGATCTGGTGCTACAATTGTAATGTATACTTTATCAGTCCAAGTGTAAACTTTTTGGTCAAGTTCAACAGTTGCGCCAAAGTTTGAAGTGTAGATTGTCAAGTTGACATCTTCATCTTCGTCTCCTACAAAGTCAGATCCGGATGGACCCCAGTCAGTATACTCGAGGATAATTTCTTCTCCTCTTTCTAATCTGTCATTTTCCAACTCTTCTGGGATTTCGATAACAATCTGGAAGATACCAGTGCTGTCACCTGTTTCTCTGAAGTCAGTTGGTTCTGGATCAAATGCTGCTCCTTGACCGTCAGCGTTACCCATGGTAACGGTTGCGGCATCAGAGTCCCATTCGATTAAGTCCAAGTCATATGTTTCTGCAGCATCATTGTCAAGATCAAAGTCTGGCTCAATGAGTGTGAGAATCATATCGGATCCAATAATGTATACGGATTTGTCGGATTGCAATACACCGTTTCTAAGGTCAAATGTAGCAGAATCAGTAACAGTGTTTACATCACCAGATGCATCTGCTGGA
>JACEMX010000047.1 GCA_013867335.1 Candidatus Nitrosomaritimum aestuariumsis | reverse complement strand
CGATGATAATAGAGAAAAGTTAACAACCAAATCTCCATTTCTGGATTTTGGTAATTAGTTGGATCTTGACTCATATGAAATAATAGACTTGCCTGAAATATAGATGTGTCAAACAAATTTTTAGATAAATTGGAAAATACAGCGAGATCATCTAAGTGCTTAATTTCCGAAATGCTAGGTTTGGCAAGATGTTAATTTAATTTCGCTTTACGTCTGTTGAGTGCCAATTTCGTTTGTTGCAACTGACACAAAATAGATTTAGGTTTGGCTGCTCTTTTGAGCAATACCTACAAACTTCTGTCATTGTTGCCATGAAAATCACACTCAGATATTGATTATATCGACTAGTACGTAAAATCAAGAACAGACAGGGTTTTGAGCCTGATTTTCTGCAATTTTGAAAAAATAATGGATTCAGTAGAAAACAATACAGAATTTTTTGAATTGTAAAGAACAACACAATAACCAAGGCATTATAATCATTTTTTTGCCAAAAAGGGCGTGATAATCATTTGTACACATTGTAAAAAGAACTTGCGATTTGATGTGGCCAGAATAATTTATGACAAATGGTATCATAAGAGATGTTTATTTCACATAGCATATCTGGTCAAATTAGAGAGATTTTTCTAAAGGCTTAATTTCACTATAATTTACAAAATTTTATGATTCAGTGTAAGATTTGTGGAACTCCTTTGGGAAAAGATCCAACAACTGAAGAGCTCCAAAATCACTGGAAAAAGCATCATTCATGGCATTGGGAAAAAAACCAAGATAAAACACCGGAAGAAGCCTTAATTAAAAAAAGATAAGGAATTCTTAAAATTCGATTTTAACCTAATAGTATACGAGATAAAATGAGTGAAGGCGAAATACTGGTTCCATTGTTCATAGTAGCTGCTGTAGGAATATTTGTCGGAAGTAGAATATGGATGGCTTTTAGAAAGTAATAACCTAGAAATCAAATGTTAGATTACTTTTTTTGATAATTTGGTAACCTCTAAATCGCACTATTTCATAGGAAATCAATGAAACCAGGATTTTACATATCCATGGGCGTTGCCATTGGAGCGCTAGTAGTGGGTTTTGTATTATTAAATGATATTCAGCAAGAAAAAGAATCCAGAGATGTATGGATACAAAAAATCCCTACACAATGTAATGATGTATGGCAAGCAGAATATTCAGAATACTATGAAATAAATCCAGAAATGCAGGATGCCACTAAACAAGAATCAAAAGAAATTCTTGAGACAATAATAAAAAATCACTATGAAAAACAAGGAATTAAAATTCTAGATTTGAATCTGGAGCTTGATTACTATGAGGGCGTAAGATGTGAGGCATGCAGTTGTTTAGGATGGGATAGGCTTTCCATTAAAATCCCCCAAGAGCAAATGGAGTTGATTCCTCAAAGTGAGGGCT
>JACEMX010000056.1 GCA_013867335.1 Candidatus Nitrosomaritimum aestuariumsis | reverse complement strand
AGACGAAGATTTTTCCATCCCCTGGTTTCCCTGTTGCAGCATTAGATGCTATAGAATTGACAATTTTGTTTACTTCTTCTTCGATGCATACAATCTCTATCTTTCTTTTTGGAACCAAATCGTCTGCCTCATAGTCATCAGAGTGTCCACCCGATCGTATCATCCCAATTTGGTCGCCTCTACCTCTTACTTCATAGGTAGTAATTCCCTTAACTCCTAATTTTGTTAGTGTGTTTTTTACTTCTTGAAACTTTGTGTCTCGAATTATCGCTTCAATTTTTTTCATGTATGTGAAGAGATGTTCTACGATAAAAGCATCGTTGAGAAAATTATGAAAAAATATTTGATTTATTCAAATTATTTCAAAAATGCCAAGGCCTTTACGATATCAGTCTTGCTAATAATTCCAATCAAATTACCATTCCCCGATAAAACTCCAGCTCCGTTGATGTTGTTATCCAACAGTAGTTTTCCTGTTTTTGCAAGATCATCATCATACTTTACTGAAACAATGTTTTTACTCATAACTTCATGGGCTTTGGTGGTTCCTCCAAAACCGGATTCAGAAACAAATCCTTTTCTCGGAAATATGACAGATATCATAGGATCAGAGTTATCAAGTACATCTTCTTGTTCACCTAATTTCAAGGACATGTTGAAAAGATCCCTAAACGTGATAATCCCAACTGGAATTTCTTTTTTATCTCTTAAAACAATCCTAGATATTTTTTCATCTATCATTTTCAACACAATGGTAGATAAAGAAGAGTCCGAATATTGCCAGGCATAATAAGGAGTCATATATTCCCCAACTAGTTTTTCATCTAAATGAGATAGTCCAAAATAGCGTACCAAATCAGATTTAGTAATTATTCCAACAATGTTGCCCTCCGATGCAACGGCTAGAGAGCCAATACTATTTTCCAACATCATCTGCGCACATTTGTCTAATGTAGTATCCTCAGAAATTGAAATTATTTTATTTGCAACTTCAGTAACAGGAATTTCATCGAGTTTTCTTTCTGAGACATCAGAAAACAAAAACAGACCGAGATCTTTCTCAGATACAATATGAGTAATTTTACCATTTGTTGAAACCAAAAGGCGGCTTTTCTTTTCGGCGATAATTTTCTGCAAAACCTCTGCTAAATTGGAAGTGCTACTAATTGAAATAGGATCATTCATGTATGATCTTACTGATTCCATGATATCTATTGAAATTATACGCTATAAAAAATAAAAGGCAATTACCAACAAGAGAATTGAATGAAATTCACTCTGTTGGCTTTGGCTTTTTTCCTCGAGCCTTTGTTCTTAAAACCGCTTGGCAGCATACACATCTGATTTGTTCAGTAGTTAGAAAAAGACCACAGAACGTGCACCTCTTTTGACCGAGTTTGTATCTTACTCTGTTTGGAACAGGCTCTGCCTTGTGCATTACACAAATTCCTCTACATGTTCTCCCCATTACATATCACCTCCTATTTTTTGTCGGATTTCTTTTGCTCTATCTCTAATAGTTACAGCACTAATTCCTGATGCCTGAGCAATTTTGATTTGTGAGATTTTTTCACCGTTTTCAAGTGAAGCTAAATGAACTACTGCGGCTGCCATTGCCATAGGGTTCTTGCTAGTTGTTATTCCATTATCTTGTACAGTTTCCATCATTTTCAGTGCAGATCTGCGTGTTTTGTTGCCTACCTCAACGGCATTTGCAATACGCTCAACAAAATCAATCGGACTAAAAGTCTCAGGGTTTATTTCTAATTCCTGCATCAAAAACCTGCATATGCCCTGAAGGTACTTTCTCTTGACATTACCTGCATTTGCAATGTCCTGAATAGTTCTAGGGGTGTTGGTCAGTCTGCATGCCATGTATACTGTTCCACACAAAATTCCAATTGTAGATCGACCACTTAGGATTTTTTTTGCTGAGGCTTTTCTGAAAAGATATGCGGATTTCTCAACAACTGATTCTGGCAATCCCAGTTTGGTCTTTATTCCGTCAAGAAGAGTGAATGCCTTGTTATAGGATTTTTGTTCTTGTTTGTATTTGCTGTTTCTATCCCATAATCGAAGTCTATGGAATATTCTAGCGTTTTCTGAAGAAAGACTCTTTCCAGTAGAATCCTTGTTGGTTTTTTGAATTACAGTGGATAAACCCATATCTGAAAGTTTTAGAGTTATTTTTCTTCCTACTCTCGTGTTAGATTCATACTCTTCTTTGGACAATCCAACCTGTTCAGGTCCAGTGACTACTGCCCTTTCCAAGATAACAGATCCGCAACTGGCACATGTGATTTCCCCAGTAGACACATCTGTTATTGGGTAAAGATTTTTACAATTTTTTTCATGTATGACAGACATCAAAATCTAGACCTCCCTCCGATTTTGGAATTGTTTTTTATCTGAGAATACAAATAAAGAGCCACAAAATTCACACGAAATACCAAATTCAAAGACATCCAAATTTGAATGCCCACACTCTAGGCAAATCTTTAATCCTGAATTAACCTTAAACTCCTCGGATGTTTTTTTCAAATCAATTTTGGGAATTAATACCTCATTCATAAGATTATTTGGTCTTTAAAATATTTAAGATAGTGATAAAAATTGCTACTAGTGCTAATTTTTCTAAATTAAAAAAAATGAGTTTAGCTAAGATTCAAAGGAATCGAAGCACTTCCCCAAGGCTCACTTACTCGAAATACATATTCTTTTGATGAATCGTATTCGAATTCTGTTCCACCGTAGCCGATATTTGGACCAAAGAACATGTTAAATGTCCTGTATTCACCTGGTTTGATCACAAGTAATCCGCTGGTAAAGTCAGTTGAGGAGTATTTGTATGCCTTGTTGCCATTCCACACATCATAGTTGCAGACAGATGGTCCTGAACACATAAGCTCCAAGTTTGAATCACCAACGTTCTCAACCAGAACATCTATTGTCAAATATGCAGCTCCAGAATCTCTCAATTCCAGATTAGGTTCTGCCAAGTAAAAATTTGCAGGGCCTATTTTGTGTAGTTTACCTGTTTCTTTAAACTCTGTGATAAGCATTTTGTGTTTTACTTCTCTTTCGCAGTTAAGTCGGTCATATGCTTTTTTGATATCCTGGCATACGTCAAGTTCAGACTCTAATGTTTGAATCTCTGAATTTGAAGAAACATCTTCTTTTTCTGAGACTTCAGATCCCAAGGAGATTAATCCAGATTTTATCATAAATTGAATTCCTTGAACAAAATCAGAGTCAGAAATTGCACCCTCAGACCACCAACCAGCATTTGTTTTCACCCATTCTGGAACGCTTTGAGCTTTTTCACCAGAAACTTCTGTTGGAGGAACTACGATTATCCCTTCTTTAACAAGGAATTGTATACCTTGAACAAAATCAGATTCTGAAATTGTCCCATCAGACCACCAACCAGCATTTGTTTTCACCCATGAAGGTATTTGCTCGGCACTCGCATAAGACATGAAAGATCCTATGACCAATATTGCGGCAATAGTGGTTATTGTTGTTTTCATTAATCTAATCCTTGTTTCATCATATATAAGCTGGTGCTAATTATTATTCTAGTGCTAAAGATATTGAAAATGCAAAGACTAGTGATAAATCATTCAGTACTGAATCAAAAAAAACCTGTTTGACCATGATAAAAAATATTATCAATATTTTACGATTATTTTTGGATTCTTTTTTTTATCAGCAATTCTTGGAATTCTAGTGGTAATGTGTTTTTTTCCCATAGGGGTTTTTAAGCAATCATCCTCGTCCGGTATCATGATCACATCTTCAGGACCATCTCAAAATGCTTTTAGTGGTATGCCTGCTCTTACAGAAAATGACATTATAGAATATGTGAAAGAACGATTTGAGGAAGTAAAACAAGATTGTACAATGGGAAATTTGGTGACTTTTCATTCTAACAACAAGTATCTTCTTTTGGCACATAATCAAGAAAAAGTAAATGCTCTAGGAAACATTGTTGCAAACCACAAAAAAATCAAAACCGCAGAAGTGATTTATAATTACGAAAATTGTCTGATAGAGACATTAAATTGTACGCCAACGGTAAAAACTCACACCAATGTACTAATGCATATTTTTGGATTTTTTGGGAAATTTCTCAATCAAAAAGAAAAGAAAACAATACTTCGATTAATAAAACAATATAGGAAAAACCAAGTTAGTTTGGGGCAAGTTCTAGATAAGATTGAACCAATAACTTATCAATTCAATAATATGTATTTAGTAAGCCAAACCTACTTTCTTTTGTACGCAGATTCAAACAATGATTCTATTTTTGAAAAGTATGAAAATTCACATCCTTTGTAAAATCAAATAAGCGACTTTCCTCAAAGTGAAAATAAAAATTTTAGCACTAGTTAATAATTTGACACTATGTTAAATATCATAAAAGAAACATAGTTTCATGGCAGAAGAACAAGAATGGGCAAATTTGTTAGCCGAGGTTTTTGACAAATTAACTCAAAAGCATGCCTCCATAACATATGATTTTGAAAATCTAGAAATGAAAGGCAAAGTCGAAAGAGGTGGCAAAATAGTCCCAACAGGTACAGTTTCTCTATCAGGGAAGCTTACAATTACAGCAAAGTAGGATGTGAGGGAATGAAAAAAAGTAATCTCCCCGCAAATTTTTTATCTTATTTAGAGGCCGGTAGTTTGAAAATTTCTTCAGATGATGAGCCATCGATTATTTTCAAAGCAGAGAAAGATAAACGAGTTTTGAATATTATAGATATTCCAATTAAAATTTCAAAAAAACCGGGATTAATCAAACAGTTAACAGAAGCAAAGGAATTAGCAAAAAATTTGAAAAAAGAGAAGGTGACTCTAGAAGTACAATTTCAAGGAAGTCCAGTATTGCGATTAGGGGAGAAGGCAAATCCAAAGCTTGCCAAAATTGTCACATTAAGCGGAGATATAGAAATAACAGATTTGAAGAAACTAAAAAAATTAAGCACGATGATTTGATATCGTTGAGGTTGAATTTTTGATGTATTTACTAGTGGAAAATTTTTAGTGGTATTATGAGTACAAAAGTAAGTGATAAGAGATATAAAAAAACTCTATTTGTATTTAGAAGAGATTTACGATTAGAAGATAATCTTGGACTCATTCTTGCCTTAAGACATTCTGAAGAAGTCATTCCTGCCTTCATATATGATAGTCAACTCTTAAAAAAAATAAAAAATTCAGAACTTAGATGGAATTTTCTTAATGAAAGTCTTTTTGATTTGGATGTAAATTTAAAAAAGAAAGGTAGTAGTCTGCAGGTTTATGAAGGAGATCCTGTAAAAGCAGTTGAAAAAATTATTTCAGAATATAGAATCGATTCAGTTTTTTCAAACATTGATTTTTCTAATTACTCGAAAAAACGAGATTTGAAAATCAAAAAATTATGTGAGAAGAACAACATTGATGTGAATTACTCTTTGGATTTTATGTTACACGACCCAAATGAAATAAAAACAAATGAAGGTAAACCCTATTCAGTATATTCCCATTTTTTTAAAAAGGCAAAAGAATTTCCGGTCAGGAAAATACTAAAAAATGATTATGACAATTATGTTAAAAATGCAAGAGGAAAAAATGAAAATAATTTTTTGATTAAAGATAATTCAGTCCTGGCCGGTGGAAGAAATGCAGGTTTAAAAATTATAAAAAATTTAAAAGAATTCAAAGATTATGAGAAATACAGGGATTACCCGGCTTTAGATTTTACTACAAAATTATCACCCCATAACAAATTTGGCACCATATCAATCCGAGAAACATTGCAAAAAATAGTAAAGGAATTGGGCCCAACTCACATCCTCATAAATCAAATTTATTGGAGAGAATTTTTTAACTATATTTTGTATCATTTCCCATATTCCAAGACAAAATCATTCAAATCCAAATATGAGAAATTACCCTGGTCCAAATCTCAAGAATTGTTTGGTTATTGGTGTAATGGGATGACAGGTTTTCCTATTGTAGATGCAGGTATGAGGGAATTAAACGCGACAGGATTCATGCACAATAGAGTAAGAATGGTTGTTGCCTCATTTTTAACCAAAGACCTACACATAGATTGGAGATGGGGCGAGAAATTCTTTTCAGAAAAATTAATTGATTACGATCCCGCAGTAAATGCAGGAAATTGGCAATGGGCAGCATCAACTGGGTGTGATGCAGTACCATATTTTCGCATATTCAATCCGTGGAGACAGCAAGAACGATTTGATTGTGATTGCGAATACATAAAAAAATGGGTTCCTGAGCTAGAGGAGCTATCCTCAAAACAAATTCATAATTTATGGAAAAGTGATTCTCAAATCGATGGTTATCCTAAACCCATAGTTGATCACAAAATAGAGTCAGACAAATCTAAAAAAATTTTCAAGTCCATCTAATCTATCTAAATGGGCTTTCCCTTGTTTTGGTACTGAGTTACTTTGTGAAACAGATTATGGGACGCAATTATTGCAAGTGCTGCAATTGCAATTCCAACAAAATTCCTCAATGTGATTATTTGGTTTGGCTCATCTGCTATCAACGACATTTGAAAAGCGACATGGAAATTGTCAAAAAGCCAAAATGCCATAGTTACCCAAGTCAAAACTCCTGCAATAAGATAACCCAATCTTGTTTTATTATAAACAAATAATATCGAAAATCCAATTGTGACGTACCAAACTATCGAGGCAAATAACCACAGTGGTTCATATACATCGGATCTATCATCTAACCAATAGTATGTAGAGCCAATAAAGGCATATGCCACTAAAGCACAGAGTAATATTTTTTGATTGACTTTAAATCCAGTTCTTTCCTTTTTAGGAGCATCATCAGGGGGGTTAGAAATCATCTCTTTGGTAGCAATATCAATGGATTCAAGAACAGATTTTAGATTCAAGGGAATTATTTTTTTAATCTCATCGTTCCTAACAACCGTGTCATGTACCAGACTATCAATAAGAGGCCTTGCCAATGATGCCTTTACTGGTGTTATCAAATCTACCCAAAAAGAAGAAAGTCGAGTAGTTAGAAAAGGAATTTGTATAACAAACAAATTTTTGTTCAAATATGCCGCATATACTCTCATTAATTCTTCATAAGTCATTTTATCTGGTCCGCCTATGTCAAAAATTTTACCGGCGGTTTCATTATGCTCATAACATCCTATCAAATACTCAACGACATCATCTACTGCAATAGGTTGTGCCATAGATTTTACCCATGATGGGCAAACCATAACCCGCAGACGTTCAACTAAATACCTCAGCATGGCATAAGATCCTCCCTGAGAGCCAATGATTATTGATGCCCTCAACTCAGTTACGGGAATATTACCAGAAGCAAGTATTTCTCCTACTTGCTTTCTGCTTTGCATATGAGGGGATAGATCAAGGCCCTCATTTACCAGACCACCAAGATAGATTATTCTTCGGACCCCTGCTTTTGTTGCAGCTTTTAGGAAATTTTCAGCCTGTAGTTTTTCTCGAGATGCAAAATTTTCCCAGTCATCTTTACTTCCTTCCATGGAGTGAAGTAAATAGTAAGCCACCTCAATTCCTTGAAGAGATTGTGTGAGATCTTCCAAATTAAAAACATCTGTTTTTACAAACTTAACATGATCTTTGTCAGGAATTTCTCTTCTAGACATGCCTTTGATTTCATATCCCCTTCTTGTCAAAGCAGTTATCAGCTTAGAACCAATAAACCCAGTAGCTCCTGTGACCATTATTGAGTAAGGGTTACAAGAAGAGGGAGTGATTTTTTTAATTTCTTGAGACATTTTTAAATCACAATAGAACTTGGTTCTTTTTCCTCCTTTTCCTTTTGTAATACATTTGATCCTATTCCTTGTACATTTTTTGTTTTTATAGCGTAATAGAATGAAAATTTTTTAATCAATTGACTTGGCTGCCACATGATTTTTCTTTTTATTTGTAAATATTTAACTCGTGGTAACCATTTTTTATAGTGCCAATTTGTAATACGCCTGAGATTCCTAGTAAACCAGCAAATTATTTGGCACTAGATTTACTTATTGGCATTTAATAAATACCACAAACGAGGAAAAGAGTCAAAAATGGTCTATATTCGCGCTAAAAAAATCAAAGGTGATCAATATCTGTACTTAGTCAAGAGTGTATGGGACAAGCAAAGAAACACTTCAAAGCAAGAGATTGTCAAATATCTAGGAAAAGCATCAGAAGTAGTCAGAGACGATATCCCGCCAGATTACAGGGAGAATCCCAAAATTCTTTCGTTTTTAGCAGCTCATAATCCTGAGGATGTAAAAAAACGAGAAGATGCTATGAAAAAATCAAAAGAGCAGCTTTACAAAAAATTTATCCAAGGCGATGTAAGAACATCATTGAAAGTTTATGAAGACTTTGTTAAATTGTTTAGTTCTTCAGCGTTCTTTGATAAAATCCTGCGTCCTGTAATGTATCAAATAGGAGACGAATGGGCCACTAATAAAATAAGCATAGCAGCCGAGCATGTAGCTAGTAATGTAGCTCAAGCATTAGTAAAGATAATCATGGATAGGAATCAAACTGATTCCAGCAAGAAAAAAGTATTGATTTGTGTTCCACAGGGGGAAGAACATAGATTGGGCTGTGATGTTTTAGAAACATTTCTTTCTACAAAAGGATTCAGAGTTTTTAATCTTGCCAACTCTGCTCCAAATGAATCAGTGCTAAGTTATATTGAGACATCAAAACCTGATGTGGTCTTTGTGTCCATAACACTAGAAGACAGCATCAAAGCAGGTCAAAGATTAGTAAAAAAAATTGCAGAGTCATATGAATTACCTATATTTGTTGGAGGGTTTGCATTACAAAATGAAAAAACTCCAAAATTTGACGGAACAGTCCTCAAAGATATAGAGTTAGAAAAACTTCCAAGAATAATCAAAGCAGCCTAAATTATGGTATTGATGCCATAGTTGGTTTACTTGTTTTAAGATATTCCAATATTTTTGGCAAGCAAAGGATTGAACTGTGTGCAGCAGAGTCTGTCCCTATGCCATAACTTACTGTTGAGTCACCAACAAAAAACAGACCACTTACATCTTTGACACTATGTGGCATTTTTGATTTCCACACCATCCCCGGTTTTTTTACGACTGACTCTACTAAACTCCAGGCCATAGGTCTCTCCCAAAGGAGTGATTGCTGGAATTCAGGATAGATATCATTAATTTCATTTTTCATTTGATCCACTATTTCACGAATTTTTGAGGGATCCTTGACATAATTTGGAGGCACCGGAGTTCCAGAAATAATCAAGTGTTCTCCCTTGGGCGATACATTTGGAGTCATATTAGAAATAAAGAATATTCCTTTTGAAACGTATTTGTCTCCCACGGGAAACACAACCTGACGATTGTCTAATTTTTTAGATAGAGCAAAATGAACTTCAACGACGGCAGTAGTTTCATTTAATTTGTTAATTTTATTTACAAATTTTTCATCAAAAACATCCTTGTCAAATAATTGATTTATTGCATGATATGCAGGATACGATATTACGACGCAGTTGGTTTCAATAAAATTTTCTTTGGAATCAATTATTCCTACTACTTGTTTGTTCTGTACTATTATTTTTTTAATTGGACTTTGTAAATTAACACTGCCTCCATTCCTTTCAATGTAATTTCTTAAGACTCTAGAAATCTCATCATATCCACCCTTCTGAGGATATGCAAATTCACTTGTACCACCTTTGAATGGATTTGCTCTAATTATTGTTCTTGCAAATTCACCTAATGAAATATTTTTTGCACTATCAGCAAATGCAAGCATACAAACAGCCTCAAAAAATGCATTTGATTTATTATCTAAATTTTTTGTAGATTCAGTCAAAGGAATGTTATCCCATGATTCAGTTTTTTCAATAGATGTGAATGCCATTGGAAGTAAAATCTTCAATAAAGACAATCTACTTTTGAATGGAATCATAGAAAGTCTCAAAAGATCAGATATACCCTTAGGATATCTGTGAAAACCATCAGCAGCAAAAAATGCTATTTCATCTACTTTGCTTAATTTTAAACTGGATTCAATACCAATTTTTTTAAAAATTTTGTAAATTGCTGACTGGGTGTAAAATGGCATAATATGAAACCCGTTATCTAATATGTGATTTTTGTATATCATCGAGGCTGTTCTTCCGCCTATTTTTTGAGATTTTTCAAAAATTTTAGACTGTATACCTTCATGACTCAACAAAGCACTAAGAGAAAGGCCACCTACACCCGCACCTATAATTATAACCTGATTATCCATATCAGTTTTTATTCAAAATTGTATTTATAGAGTTAGCATTAAGCTGCTCTAGTGCTAATGGAGGGAATTTTTTGAAGAGTTTTTTTGAGTCTCGCATGCTAAAATAAATTCATCCATTACCTTGTTAATTTGATTTTTAATTAGAAAAGAGAATAGAAAAAGAAATTTGGAAATTCCATTGAATTTTAATTTTACATCAATTGTAATCCTAGTACCACTCACAGAGGGTTCATACAGTTCTGAGAAGTATGAGTTTTTCAGAAGTCCATTTAAAATTTGGATAGAATGAAAATTGGGTTTTCTTACCACGTGCTTTGTCTTGACCACAATTGAGCGCCCCATAAATGTAATCTTTTCTTCCACCAGGAATTCGGAGTTTTTAGATTCTAAAATTGTAAGTGATTTAAAATATTTGGGAAGCAGTTTGGAGAAATTCTCGATATCAGTGCTTAATTTAAAAATAAAATCTCGATCTAAATTCGTATTACGAATTAGTTCTACTTCTAGCATGATATAGATTTTTCCAAAAGATATTCGTGAAGATTTGTCTTAGTTATTTTAAGCTCGGGAAATTCTTTGAGTATTAATTGAGCGATTAGAACCATTGCTGTTTTTACCAAATCAGTTTTTACAGGGTCAGTTAAAGGAAGTAATCTTATCGTGGTTTTGACATCTGAGGATATGACTTCTATGAAAAATTCTTGGTGAAGTTTGTCAATAACAAGAGTTTGGATTAGGGCGTTATTTTTCTTAGAATTTAGAAAAATAGACTCAATTTTTATCAATTTATCAGATTTCTCAAGTATAGGTTGAAAATTCTCAAAAATTTTTTCTAAATTTATTTTCTCACCAAAGACTATGTGTGGCAATTTCTATAATCCTCCATAAATGAAAATCAATCCAAAGTCACCTAGAAAGCAACATTTCCTTGTATTCATCTACAGATATAGAGAATTTGCATCTTTTGCAGCCTAGAAAGTCTTTGGACTGAGAGCCTATAGTAGCAGTAACTAAAATAAGAGAATTCTTTCTACACTGAGGGCAATCAGCAGCCAAATCTCTTTCATTTGAGTATTGAAGATTCATAATATATTTTGGTCAAAATATTATTTAACTAATGCCAAATTAGTTTTCATAGTGCTAATTTATTTTCTTGGTATTTCTTTTGTGGAATTATTGGATCAGATAATAGAAATGATCTGCAAAAAGAATAAGAAGATTTCTTTTGTGCTTGGAGGGGGAAATCAATTTGTCGTTGTATAAATTTTGTAACAACTCACTATAATTATGAAATCAAAATCATTTGATTCTAAAAATTGCAATCATAAATTAACCACGACAGATATTGACACTGGAGAAGTATCATGCAGTCTTTGTGGTGTAGTGTTATCGGATAAAATATTTGCATTAGGACCAGAGGTTTTTGGACAAATTAAAGAAAATTTGCAAAATAATGAAAGGACTGGTCAAAAAATTTCTTTGAAAATGGCAGACATGGGATTATCAACAGTAATTCAACCACAAGACAAAGACTCTTCAGGTAAGTCGCTGTCTAATGACAATAAACGCACTTTTTATCGACTGCGTATGTGGGATAGAAATAGCAGGCATGCCATCACAAATCAATCCTTCGTAAATGCATTTACCCTTCTAGATGGGATAAGATCCAAATTAGGATTACCGGAGCATGTCGTTGAAAAATCCGCATATATTTTTAGAAAGGCACATCAAAAGAGATTACTACCAGGTCGTTCTAGTCATGTGATTTTGTGTTCGGTGGTTTACATGTCATGTAGAATGACAGATACTCCAAGAACTTTAAGCGATATAGCAAAAGCAGGGGGAGTGAAAAAGAAAATCATTCAAAGAACATATAGATTTTTAGCTAGAGAATTAGAGACATATGCAAAATCTTATGATCCAACTGAGTTTGTCAGTAGAATTTCAAATGAGGTTAGAATATCTGAGAAATCCAAGCATTATGCCAGACACCTCCTAGAATTAGGACAAGATAAAGGAGTAAACGAAGGAAAACATCCCATGTCCATGGCTGCAGCTGCCGTATATCTTGCAATCAAACGAAATAATGAAAAGATTCCCCAAGCCAGAATATCAGCTGTTTCAGGAATAAGTGCAGTTACAATCAGGAATAGAGTCAAAGAGTTAAAGGCACTAATTAAAAACTGATTTAGCACTAGTTCAGTTTTTTATCACTAGTTATATAGGACATAGCCTATAAAAGAGTATGACAGCCATAATACAAGAAACGCAAAAAAGACCTTCAACTATCGAGCCATACTTTCGTGAGTTGTATGAACAAATCGTTCAAGAGATGCCAAAAGTTGATCCTAAATTATTGATAAGGATAATGATGTTTGAAGTCAGTCTAAAAAATTATCCTGGACCAGACATACCACATGTCCATCTAGATGTATACTACAAGGACGGTGTAGACTTGCGTCAAAAACAAGAAGAGGGAAGGGACAAGTATCCAATTGAGATAACAGAATCAAGATGGGGAGAAAGAGTAATTTTCTCAGGACTGATGGGAATTAGACATGTCGAAAAGGTATGTTCAGATCCAGATATTCTGAAGGTCGAAGGTAAAGCAGTTCCAAATCATAATTGATTTGGACTTTTTTATTAATTTTATAAAAATAGATAATTGAATTATATCTCAAAGAATATTTTTAGTAATGGAAATTTTTATTGAATATTGAAATTAGTGCTTAATGTTTTACCCATCAATTTTACGGCATGTCGGCAAACATTTGCATTGAGAGTAAAAAATCCCCTGAATTTTCCATCTTCGTATTCTTCAGCTATCAAACCAAATGGACCGTACGGACCTCTCGTAATGACACTCCAGACATCAAATAGAGGGGTTTCTTTGCAATTTATGACTTCAATTTTTGCCGGTGTATCAATCTTAGTGTCACCATAGTCTGCTACCACCCATATTTTTGGGATTTGCTCAATCATTTTCTGATATCTTTTTTCAACAAATTTGTATCTGGCAATTTTTTCAAATGTTGCAAGAAGTGGTTGAGAGTTATCTTGAGCATATTTTTCAATTAGTTTACTTATGTGAAATAGTTGCTTCCTTTCAGCATGAAAGTTATGGTATCCGGCCTCGATAAATGTCTCCAAATCCCATAATTGAAGTAGATTAGGATCATCATCATGCCATTCAGCTAGCTGTGGAAATTCTTCCCATACTTGGCCAACAAAACCTTCGAATGGTCTTCCCATACGAAATATAATTTTAAAATAAGATATAAGTTAATCCTTCTTGAAACTATGTTTGTATCTAGCAAATTGTTTTTATTATCTAATGTAATACACTTCCTATGGGACGATATGAGAAAGTTCTCAACATGCTAATGGATTTTGATGAAAATATTAGATTGGCCGTAATCAGCAACACCGATGGTGATATTTTATGGAGTTCTAAAAGATCCTCAGAGAAACTACAGGTCCCATTGGCTGAAACAAAAAGAGCCCTCAAACGAGAATCAGATGATTGGATAGACAGATGTAAAGCCGCGGATCGTACTGCATTAGGTCATGCCTTATACCATATCACATCATTTGAAAAAACAAAGAGAGTCACACTACCAATTGATGCATTTCATATGTTGTTTATCAGCATAGACAACACGCCTATGAAAAACACCAAAAAACACAGTTATGGAAGATTGGTAGAGATGGGAAAGATATTATCCATAGTAGACTTTGTCAACACCTTTGAATAGTTCTTTCATTGAAAGTGAAATTTTGAATCAAATTTGCCACTAGGTAATTAGCTTGGAATATTTATTAACAGAAAAAAATATGTAAAGATGTGGAGAAGAACGAAAAGTTACTCAACATGCTAATGGATTTTAATGAAAACATTAGATTCGCAGCAGTCTCAAATGACAAAGGCGAAATTTTATGGTGGAGTCAAAGAGAGGGTTTGAAGAACATAGTTCCATTTGAGGAAACAAAACAAACATTGATGAGGGCACTGCATGCATGGGTTGAAAATGACCGTGTAAAAAATTTCATCGGAAAGGGATTATACTCAATTTCATCATATGATAAAATCAAAAGAATAACAGTCCCTCTTGGGAATGGCAATATGCTTTATTGCACCTTAAGTAACGAGCCATTGAAAAAATCAATCCTGAATAGAAAAAAGAGCTATGGTCACCTTGCAGAGATGGGGAAAATTCTATCCATCGTGGATTTTATTAAATCCCAAAAGTAAACTATCAAGCCCAGGCAACAATTTCTTGTCTTTTTGTGTAAAAACCTAAAAACATTCCAAGTGTGATTCTACTAAGTTTTCCATATATCGTTGTAACTTCATGATAGTTGTTTGGATTGATAATTACCAAGTCCCCAACTCTGAGATTAGAGATTTTAGAAGACTCACTTGATGAAACCAAATCAGAGCCATAACCAAAATCAATGTTTCTGAATTTTTCATCAGACTTTTCCCAATTCTTTTTGTAGATTATCAAATCACCTCCTTTTTCTGATTTTTGAATATGAAGAATGCAGGAGAGTTGTTTTGCAATGTCTGATAAGGAGTAATCTTTCCCTTCATAACTTACACGGTCTTTGTGAACAGGGATAGATTTTCCATTTTTGTGAATCCTAATCACATAAGGAGAGTAATTGTTTTGGTATTCTTGAGCTATCCTCATTGAATGTTTTGGGAATAAGCCTGATAATATGCGAAATATTTTTTTTGATGGATCTTCAAGATCAAAGAATATTTCATCAAAAGTTTTTTTGGCGAATTGTGCCTTTTCAAAATATTCTTTCTTTTTTGTAGAGTATGCCATGAGAAATGGTCCTATGTGGTTTAATTTGCCATTTTGAAAATCATCATGGTTGGAATCGATGATTCGTCTAGTGACTGTTTCGCAGTAGGCATCATCAACAAAACTCCGTAATATTATCGCAGGAATTTTACCTGAAAAAAGACCTTCAAGTTGAATTTTAGATAATTCTGGTTTTTTTACAACTATTGGAGACCACACTAATAGCCACCGACACCAGAATGAGAGACCTTTGCCAAAATTGTCCCTTCCCCTGTTCTTTCATTTATCTCACATTTGAGAAACGAATCAATGACGCATTCCTTGAGCATTTCTGGACGCCATTCATCTTGATTATTTGGAAATCCAGGTAGATCAGCAGATACAATTTTGATTTTTTCAGTATCAGAATAATTATTTTTATTTCCATTTTTTCTATGAGTCACATTAAGAATAAATGAATCACCAGATAATACTTCAGAGCCATTTCCCCAAATTATATCAGTCATAATTTTTTATTTCTTTTTTAGAATATTAACAGTTTCTCAAAACAAAATTTTTGGCACTAGTAAATAACATTCGTTAAGCATACCAGAATTTTTTACAATTATAGCATTGTTTTTTCCAAATAGAAAAACCATCATCATTTTTTTCCATTTGGATATTTCCAAAATCTTTAGAGCCACAAGTCGGGCAACCATTATCTTTCTTCATTTCAAATATCCTTCATTCTTTTTGTGTAGTCGTAGTTGAATATTTTCTGGGGAGTTATTTCTATTGCAACTTCTGAGCTTGTATTTCTTTTGAGGAATTTTGATAGAGTCGATTCTTTTTCTCCTAAATATTTTTCAATCAGGATATTCAATATTTCCAAACCCTTTTCTTCTAAAATTTTTACATTGCCCTCCCCTCTGGTTCCTTTGTAGGGCGGTTTGTCACCAGCTATTTCAAATGCACAGATAGGATTTTTTTCAAGATAAGAAACTATTTTTGCTGCCTTTTGAGTAGCACAGTAAATTTTTCCATTGATATTAACATACCACAAAGAGACGACAGTAGGAGACCCAGATGGTTTTATACAGGCCAGTCTAATGGGTATTTTGTTATCTGAAACAATTTCAACGAAATTCTTATTGGTCAATTTCTGCACTAAAAATTCCCCCAGAATCAGTTAAAATCAATTTAGAATAACAAAATTCACATCCCCATTCAGAGTATTCTTTTTTGCAATTTTTGCATTTCTGCATTGATATTAGGCTCATAGTCTTTTTTTGTTGTTTTCATATATGAATAGTGCTTAACAGTAGTACTAGTGCTAACAGGTAAAACGTAGTCAGTTCTTAAAATACTAAATAATGTACCAATATTCATGAAAAAAGTTTTCGTGCTTGTTATAGTTTTGACATTTTTGATATCAAATCCGGCATATGGCCACAAATTGATAACCCATGATGACACTCATAGAAGTTTTGATAAGGCATTGGAAATTCCTGACCATAAAATTTCATGGGCAATTTATGAAAATCTAGGGGCAGATGAGGCAAAGTTCTATTCATTTGAGGCAAAGAAAGGAGATTCGTTTTACGCAAGTATTGTGATTCCGAAAATCAATGGGTTAGAAGAGTATTCGCCAACTTTGGTTTTAGTTGATCCCAGATTGTTTGAGGATACTTCTAATTCTCTAAAATCACAGCAGGCAACTGAAAAATTCCCATATGAAGGAAAATATCCTGGAAAAGAATTCTATGAACCATTTGGACAAGTGACATACTGGGAAAGGCAAGAAGTAAGAACAGAGATTCCAGCAGATGGGCAATATTTCATCGTAGTTACTGATGAAAAAAGTCAAAGTGGAAAATACAGTCTAGCAGTAGGGACAATAGAGGATTTTTCCGGTGCGGATTTTTTTACCATCCTGCCAAAGGCATGGTTTGATACAAAAATATTTGTAAATGACTACCTTTCTATTCTAATTTTCTTTTCTGTTCTAGCAGCAATTGTAGGATTACCCATATTTGCATTAAAAAGGAAGCAAAGAAAAATCAAGGCTACATCTGTTTAATTTCATAAGGTAAATTTCAAAAATGCTTAGGTATCAAATACTTTATTTTCACAGTGAGGACATTTTTCATATTCTTTTGGGAAAATAGCATTGCAATTAATGCAGTTCAGTGCATTTTCAGTATCAAGTAAACCGGATTCTTTTACCTCTTGAAGTAATTTTGCCGAATAGTCGTTCTCAAAATTTTGCAAGAGTTTCACCTAATTTGTAAATAGGTGCAATTTTTCTTTATTTTTGATTAATCCCATATTTTTCATAGTTTGGATAATTACCTTAAATTCCGAATAGTTGTTTGATTCTATCGCACCAAATGTCATTATTAGCACTATGGAGCTAGTGCTAATTAAGGGAGTCGAATTGTCATACAAAATATTTACATGAAAAATTAATGCCAGGTAGGAAAATATTACATTTATTGTAAAGTTTTGTCAAATTAGAATTGTAGCAAACCAAATCAAAAAGGTATTTAGTTTTCATTTTACGATTATTTACCACTAGAAGTCATTGATTCATTTGTTTTTATTTTAAGAGAAACCAGTTTTATCATGAAAAATAATCCTTCAGTCCTTATCATATTTTACACCAGACGCGGTAATACAGCAAAAATGGCTCAAGCAGTAGCCCAAGGTGCAATCGAGGAAGGTGCAAATATCAAACTAATGAGAATAGCAGATGACGTTCCAATGGAAATTATAAAAAAAGATGAAACGTGGTTTGAAACACATCAAAAATTAGAAAAAACATACCCAACATCAGATGAATTTGCAATAATTGAAGAAATGTCAAAAGCGGATGCCATAATCTTTGGTTCGCCAACAAGATTTGGCAACATGTCCCATGAGATGAAAAAGATGTGGGATCTTAGCACAGACCTCTGGTTTACTGGGAAGTTAATTGGAAAAGTAGGCGGAGTTTTTACTGGTGCTTCAAGTGTTCATGGAGGTCAAGAAACAACGGCAGTTTCAATGATGTTTCCAATGCTTCATCAGGGAATGATAATTGTTGGACCATCATACGATACAAAGGAACTCCATGAAAGCGGAAGTCCATATGGTCCAAGTACTATTGTGGGTCCAAATAGTGACCAAATCAAAGAAGTTGATTTAGTAGTGGCAAGGTCACTAGGCGCTAAAGTTACAAAGATTGCAGCTAAATTGGCAGATTAAAATGAAGATTGGATACGCATGCCAAAATCTTGAATTGCAGGCAAATACGAATAATACCTTTCGATTAACATCTTATTCTGAGAATAAAATCATCCAAACCATTGAAAAAAATCTAGAAGGCTGCTCTAGAATTCTGAGTTTTAACATCAAAAATAAACTTCTTTTTTTTCGTCTAGGCTCTAGCTTCATTCCCTTTGCCTCTCATCCTATTTGTAAATTTGATTGGGAAAAATATTTTCAAGCGGAATTTGTTAAGATAGGTAAGGAAATTAAAAAAAATGATATTCGTATTTCTATGCATCCAGGGCAATTTGTTGTTTTAAATTCTAAAAAACAAGATGTTGTTTCTTCAAGTATCAGAGAGTTGGAATATCATTCAAGATTGCTGGATTTGCTCAAATTAGATGAATCTGCAAAAATCCAAATTCATGTAGGCTTTCCACACGGAGATAAAGAAAAAGCCAAAATGGATTTTATAAGAAATTATGATAGATTATCAAAATCTGTTAAAAAAAGACTGGTTATTGAAAACGATGAACATTATTTTGGAATAAACGACTGTTTTGAAATACACAAAGCAGTTGATATTCCAATATTGCTAGATACATTTCATTACTCAATTCTTAATGAGGGAAAGTCACTTGAAGAAATCTTTGAGTTAGCCTCTAAAACATGGAAAAATAAAGACGGATTACCTATGATAGATTATAGTTCGCAGAACCCAGAAGGAAGAAAAGGAAAGCATTGCTCTTCTATTGACATAAATAATTTCGAAAATACCATTTCCAAATTAATTCACAAAGATTTTGATTTAATGGTTGAGATTAAGGATAAAGAATCTAGTGCTCTAAAGGCAAGCAAGTCTTTGTTTGGGATGAAAATGATATTTGTTTAAATGGTTAATTTCATATTATAACGATATGAGATTTGATGCAATACCTTGGATTGCATTGGGAATTTCCTTATTGGTGACAACTTCTATTTGGATTTTAATTCTTGATTTAGAAAAGGAATCTGAGGAAACAGAGTTTATTGGAATAGCGCAAAAGATAACATTAGAGATTGAAGGTAGCTTAAACAAACACGAAGAGATCCTGATGGGCTTTAAGGGATTATTTGAAAGTTCAGAAGAAGTTACAAGAAAAGAATTTTCAGAATTTTATACAATCCAAGAAATTAATGCTAGATTTCCAGAAATCCTAGGTGTAGGATATATTCAACATATTGAAAATGAAACTGAAAAAACAGAGCTGATAAATGAAATTTCTGAAGAGGTAGTAGAATATTCAATTTTTCCAGAGGGAAGTAGGACCGAGTATTATCCCGTAGTTTTTTTGGAACC
>JACEMX010000066.1 GCA_013867335.1 Candidatus Nitrosomaritimum aestuariumsis | reverse complement strand
ATTAAATTCAGTAAAAATCACCAAACAACATGATTAATGGTTTTGCAACTTTAGAAGGAACAGAAAAATTTTCAAACAATTCAAGTGTTAATCAAGAAAACTTCAAAAAAATACAAAATCTTACTTTGTCAAATGTGGGAATTGGAACATATCTGGGCGATGCTGATTCACAAACTGATGAAATGGTAAAAAATGCAGTAAAGCAATCTGTCTTATCAGGAGTAAATGTCATAGATACAGCGATAAACTACCGTGCTCAAAAAGCAGAACGGTCAGTGGGCAACGCAATTTCAGAGTTAATTCAGGGCGGTAAAATTACACGTGATCAAATCTTTCTTTGCACAAAAAATGGATATCTTACAAATGACGCTGATGTAAAACAAGAATTTTGGGAATATGTCAAAAACGAATATTCTCAAAAAGGAGTAATTTCAGAAGGTGATGTTACCTCGGGATATCATTGTATGACCGTACCATACCTTGAGGACCAACTCGAACGCAGTCTAAAAAATCTAGGAGTTGAATGCATTGATTTATTGTATTTACACAATGCAGTTGAAGGACAAATCAACGACATTTCAAAGGAAAAATTCTTGGAAAATCTACAATCTGTATTTGAATTATATGAGAAAAAAAGAAAAGAAGGAAAAATCAAATTTTACGGACTAGCTACTTGGGAATGCTTTAGAGTGACAAGTGATAGTCCACAATATTTATCGCTTCAAGAAACTGTAAAACTGGCTCAAAAAGTAGGAGGAGACAATCATGGCTTTAGATTCATTCAATTACCATTTAACATGCATTATGATCAAGCACTATTAAAGAAAAATCAAATTTTTGATGGACAGCCAATATCTGTCTTGGAAGCAGCATCTAGATTAAACATTGGTGTATTTACCAGTGTACCCTTCATGCAAGGAAGGCTTTTGGCACCTGGCGTTATGCCAGAATTTGATGAACTAAAACCCTCTCTTAGAGCATTACAATTCATCCGCTCAACTCCGGGAGTTTTGGCTCCTCTTGTGGGACAAAAGACTCCCGAACATGTATCTGAAAATCTTGAGATTATGAAAATCCCGCCAATAAAAGAAGATGATTTTCTTTCTTTGGTCAAAAAACTCACTACCTGATTTAGACTTCTCTAATTATGGAAAATCTTGAAAGCTAATAAGAGGGAATTAAAACAGCAAGGACATTAAAATTGTCTAGTAAAATTTTTGATTACACAAAAATCTGCAAATCCATAATGGATGCAGATAATCAGATTAGATTTGCAGGCGTAATTAATGACCGAGGACGGTTAGTTGCTGGTGGTATGAGGGAAAATGTGGAGCCACTTGAGAGTGAAAAAGATGACGAAATGATTTTCATGGAACTTGCACTTCGAGTAAAGATGCGAAAAGAGTTTGACAGGCAGTTAGGTCAGGTAAATTTTGCTATGGCATCACGTGAGCGAGCCCTTGCCATGAGTTTT
>JACEMX010000165.1 GCA_013867335.1 Candidatus Nitrosomaritimum aestuariumsis | reverse complement strand
ACTTGATGAAAATTATGACAGAAGAGCAAAGAGATTCCTTGATGAATTTGAGTGGTACGTTGATGCCTTTTCAGAACAAAGAAAAAAGGGAACTCCCTACTAGATTGAAGGGTTGGGATTTGGTATTACTTTGAAAATATTTACAGTGTAATATCCTTGAAAGATGTTAATTGCCTCGCCAGTGTTTGCATCAATATTTCTTACGCGAAACTTGTACTCAAAGGAGCCGTCTCCTTTGACATCTACTTGGGCAAAGTGTACGGGATCCTCTCCTTGGTAAATCTGAATGATTACTGGATATCTTTCTGCAAATTCTGAGGCCTGTCCTCTAACTGAACCCCATGGAAAGACATTGTCTTCAGGGATGCTCATTGGAATTACTGTTTTTTTAACGCTAATCTCTCCATTAATTGGAGTAATGGTGCTTTCTGCAATTGCACTGGGGCTTAATCCTATGGCAATTACTAATGCTAAAACTCCTGTCAGAGCAAAATATTCCAATTTCATTTTCAAGTTATTTTTGTATAGGTGCTTAAAAAATTTATTACCAAATTCTTCTATTGCTGGAAAGTTGAGGATTTGGTCCTAATATTTCAATTATGCACCAAAGTTCATATGAAGAAATAATCGTTTGAGTTTTAAGACAATCCTGGAGAACGTGTGACATGGCTACTGTAAAAGATATTATGAAAAAACCAATTACCATTGAAAACTCTTCGTCCATATCTCATGCAATTCACAAATTTCTTGATTCTAAAATTAGTCGACTCTTAACTACAAATGATGAAGGAAGAATCATCGGAATAATTACTGAAAAAGATATTGGGCTTTACCTTCTTGCAAACAATACCGAAAAGAATCTTGATGAATTATCTGTCTCTGAAATCTCAAAGCCGCTAATTGAGGTCAGCGAATCCACACCAGTTGAGGATGCAGCACACATCATGATTTCAAAAAACATTGGTTCTGTTGGAGTCTCATACTCTGATACTGTGGGAATTGTCACAAAGACTGACATGGCCAAATACTACTATCAAAACTATGTGGGACACAAAAGAGTGGGTGATGCCATGACTGTTTCATATTCTGCAATGTATGAAGATGACAAACTATACCAAATACTGGAAAAGATGATTCAAGACAAAGTGTCACGATTAGTAATTAAAAACAGGGATGATGATGCAGTAGGCATTGTTACTTTTGGCGATGTGTTTAGACTCTCTTTGAGTCTAGGACGAGATAGTGATGTCATTGACAACTCTGATCCTGCGATTTCTGTGATATTTCCACGAAAAGGATTTCTGAGTGAGACTGGATTTGGTGGAACAACTAGCGCAAAAGACGTCATGAGTAGGAAAATTAAGACATCTGATTACAATGAGGACTTGGTTTCTGCATGTCTTGAGATGCTTGATAACAACATAAACGGATGTGGTGTCTTGATTGAGGGAAAACTATCGGGAATTGTTAGCAAAACAGATGTGTTT
>JACEMX010000116.1 GCA_013867335.1 Candidatus Nitrosomaritimum aestuariumsis | reverse complement strand
TCTTCGAGATTTTGTCTTTTTTGCAACTCTCTTCACAGTTTTTCTTACAGTTCTCTTAGCTGGCTTTCTCTTGACAGCTGTCTTTTTCTTCACAGTTTTTCTTACAGTTCTCTTAGCTGGCTTTCTCTTGACAGCTGTCTTTTTCTTCACAGTTTTTCTAACTTGTTTTCTTTTTGTTGAAGGTGATCCGAATGTTTTATCTTTGAGATTTTTAAGCTCATCTAACTCTGCCTTTATTTTTGCAACTTCTGCAATCAAAAATTCATTGGATGGAATTGATTCATTTTGCTGTTCTGCATTTTCAGACATATATGCAAGTTCAAAATTTTGGTGTAATTTAAGATTATATGAAAAATTCTGTGATGTAGGTCTCTTTAATCTTGTTTTGTGGTTACAGCCTGACTTTCTAAGGTGTCTGTCTTTGTTCTTTTCTGTATTCCATCTTTAACCAAATTGGAGTGATGATTGTCGTTACTGCGACCATTATTATAATTGTAGAATACACATCTGATGTTAGAATGTTAGAAGATACTCCAACACCGGCTACAATTAGTCCTACTTCTCCCCTGGAAATCATTCCGATTCCTACTTTCATTCCTTGAGATTTACTTTTCAAAAACATCATGGCAGGAATTCCGCACCCAAACAACTTTGTGACAACAGCAACAACAATGATTACTCCACTCAAAGCAAGAATCTCCAAGTTCACTGCACGGAGGTCTACCTGTGCTCCAATAATGGCAAAAAACAACGGTGCAAAAATCAACCCTATTTTTCCGATATACGTTTCAATTTTTTCAAATACCTTACTTGTGGATAACGCCATTCCTACAGCAAATGCTCCTACTATGGGAGAAAGTCCTATTGAACCAGCTAACGCTGCTGCGCCAAAGAACGACGCTGTAGCTACGCCCTCCACACTTCCTTTGGCCTTCCATAATCTTGGGGAAACTACTTTTGGGATAATTATCACGGCCACGATTAACATAACTGCAAAGAATCCTAGCACCTTCAATATTGTAATCATTACATCGCTAATCTCAATGGACTCTACTCCTCCTTCTCCAATTGCAATTGAAGATACCACTGACAAAACAGCAATTGCTAAAATGTCATCTACCACTGCAGCTCCTATAATCAGACGAGCTTCTGGTGATTTGATTTTTCCAAATTCACTTAGCACTTGAATGGATATCGCAATAGATGTTGCTGTAAGAGCCGTAGCTATTAACATTGATTGAAGTGCTTCAAACCCGAACATTTGAAATATGAAATATCCTGCAAAGAACGGGACCACTACTCCCAAGGTTCCAACTGTAAATGATGCTTTTCCTCCCCGCAAAAATTCTTTTGGAGTCATTTCAAGCCCTGCCATAAACAAAATTACGATAGCGCCAATTTCACCAAGAATTCTAATCTCATCGTTAATTTGCAATAATTGTTTTCCATCAACTATGAAAAAAGACCCTAATGCAAATGGACCCACGATAATTCCTGCTAGTAATTCTCCTAAAACGATTGGTAACTTTAATCTCAAAAACAATTCTGCCATTAATTTGGCAGCAAACAGCAGAATCCCGACGCCAATTATGGTTTCAATGAAATGTACTTCTGCCATTACTTTAAATTTCCATAAAAGCTTCCATATAAGGGAACTACTGGTTAAATTTAATTCAGAATTTGTCTAATTATGCTATTTTTATTGAATTTACTGTTACTCCTTTCTTTGAAGTAATTCTTCCAATCTCCTGACTTGAGATCTTGTACTTTTTGAAGATTGATTTTATTTTATTTACTTGGCTTGGAGGAGCAATAACACAAAAACCTACTCCCATATTGAAAGTCTTGTACATTTCTTCAGGCTTTACTCCTTGCTCTTGAATTAATCCCATGATTGGGGGCAATTTAGGCAGAGAATCAATCTCGTATCCAATATTTTTGAGCCTGAGAAGTTTGGTAAATGAGCCTCCAGTAATATGTGCAAATCCCGCCACTTTGCATTTTTGAACCATCTCAAGTACTGGTTTTACATAGATTTCTGTTGGTTTCAATAATGAATCGCCAAGAACTCCCACTCCCTTGATTTTGTCTTTAACTGAATATTTTCCTAAAAGTGCTTTTCTTGCAAGTGAGTATCCGTTAGAATGAATTCCACTACTGTTTGCACCAATGATTATGTCCCCTGATTTTATTTTGTTTCCAAGAACCATTTCTTTTTTTGATACCAATCCAACTACCATCCCTGCAAGATCAAATGCAAAACCTTTGCCTTCAATAACGTCTGGCATTATTGCAGTTTCTCCGCCAACTATTGGCATTGCAGATTTTTTTGCACCTGCAACTAATCCTTCAACTATTTTTTTAAAAATTTGCTGATCATTTTTGTTTGCAGCAATATAGTCTACAAATGAAATTGGTGTTGCACCAATACAAATTATATCGTTTACGTTCATTGCAACACAATCAATTCCTATTGTGTTGTATTTTTTCATCATGTTCGCAATTACTACTTTGGTTCCGACGCCATCTGTATGAGTTGCTAAAAGTTTCCCTCCCGGAATTTCTACAATTCCGGCATAATGTCCAAAACCATGTGCAATCTTTGCTTTCTTTTGGAGTTTGTGGGTTGATGATATTAGTCTACCAATGGCGGCCTGACTTTTTTTAATATCAGAAATATCTACTCCTGCTTTTTTGTATGTCAGTCCCATAGTTTGGTGCGGATTTGCTGCGAATAAAAGAATTTGCCTAAAACAGGGATCACATGTACATGCCAGAAAGCTCTTCTCTGTGCTCTACATATTTTTGAGACAATTCTGTAAAGTCCTCGTGTAGTCGGTCTCTTTCTTTTAGCAGATCCTCTACGTCTATTTCCATCTCATAAAATCGATTTATAGCCTCAATTAATGTCGATGCGGCAGCAGGATCTGGGTCTACCTTGTTTGCCTTTGCAAGAAGAGTCAAACCTTGAATTTCTCTGACTAGACATTCGTTTAAAATTCCACCTGGAATGCCAGTGATGAACCCTTGAGGAATCAAACTGATGTCTTTATCTGACATTGTTCTTACCAAGTCTTCTTCAGCTGCACAATATGCTTTATCATCATGCTCGTCACTTGCAACTCCATCTAAAATTACAATCTCTTTGGATCCTTTCTCAGCTGCCCAATCTAAAATTGAAGAAACAATGGTGTATAGTCCTTCCATTCTTAATGTAATTTCACAAATTATTGCACAAATTGTACCCTTCTTGTTTGCATAAAATCTAAAGGGATGTCTTAGTCTTCCTCTGATAAATACAGTTGATGGTGGGAGATATTTTGATCTCATCACTCCAATCTCTTTCATTTCTAATTGTTCTATGATGTGATTAATTGAAAGTGGTCCGACAAGACCCGCTCCTACAAAACCTGCAAATATTATTGGACTGTTGAGCTTTACTTTGCCTATTTCAAAAACCTCGGCATCGGGAAAGCCTTTTTGCATTCTTTACGTCGAATCTTACTGTCTAATTACTTTTGTGAATAAACAGATTCAACATTACTCTTCCCTTGTCTGTTATTGAGTAGATGACATTTGATCCAACAGCTTCTTTTTGAACAAAGTTATAGTCTACACATAGATGTAGATAATTAAGAAATGATTTTTTCATTCTGATCTTTGACTTTGAATACAACTCTGAAAAAGTCATTGGGTTTCCTTTCAGTTGATACAGCAGTTTTAGAAGTGACAATGTGCTGTAGTCTTTTGTTCTTGCTTTTACTGCGTCTAGTATTTGCTCGTCTCTTTTGATAATAAAATCCTCAAATTGATCTGCTACCTCTAAAGGTACATAGGTTAATCTTGCTCTCATCATACCGTATGGTACGGTACATTACCTTATTAATGTTAATCTAGAATGTTTTTTGCTCTTGTAGGTGATTTTTTTACACTTCTTTACCTGACGATCTACTCTAAACCTCATATTTTCAAGTAGGATTTGTCATGATTGTGAAATAGTCTATTTTTAAAATTCACCGATTTCGAGTGATTTTATCTGTTATAAAATTCGGACAAAATTAATACACTGCTAATTTACACTCTTATCATGGCAGAAGGAAAATTTGGAACGTCTGTTACGTGTATGGATGGCAGAATACAACTCCCTTTAGCAAAATGGATTAAAGAAAACTATTCTGTGGATTTTGTTGATACCATAACAGAACCTGGAGTAGATAAAAAAGTTGCAGAAAACAACGATTTGGATTCTATTAAAGCCAAAGTTGGAATTTCTATTAATGCCCACAAATCTGGACTAATTGTAGTCTCAGGCCACCATGATTGTGCAGGTAATCCTGTTTCAGAAGAAGAACACATCTCTCACATAAAAAAATGTGTGGATGTAATTACTTCTTGGAATCTTGGTGTAAAAGTAGTTGGTGCATGGGTAGATGACACTTGGAATGTACGAACTGTTTGATTAGTAATCAAACTATTCTTAAATTTCTCTTGTAGATTCTTTTCAAGTTTTAAAAATAAAATAAAAAATAAAAAAATTATTTGTTTTATATGTTAGCTTTTGCTTTAGATGCTGCTCTTGCAACAACAATAGTTAGAATCACTGCTATGATAGTAACAACTATTGCATAAATCAGCATTGGAGCCACTGCATCTGCTGTTCCAAAGATTTCTTTGAAAATTGTTTTTATGGCTTCGTTCCAAGCCAGTGCTGCTACTAAACCAAATGCTGCAGTTACTAAAGCTGCTATTTTATCTAATATTTCCACTTTAAGTGGAACTGGTTTTTCTTCCTCATCTGCCAAAATTATCCCTCCTATCACCGTGGAAATCTTTCTAGGATTTAAAAATAGATCTCATTTCATCGTGTAAGAACAGTAATTTGAAGAAGGTTACTTTGCTTTTCTTATTATGCCTAAAATCTGGGTAAAACAGGCACAGATTAGATAATTTCAGGTTTATGACAATTGTTAGGATTGTGAATTATAGGTAAATCATCTCCTTTAAACGACCTATGCCTGAACTTTCAATATGGATATTGCCATTAATGCCCTTCTTACTGCAGTAGGTCTGGCAATGCTGTGTTTTGGAGGAAATTGGCTAGTTAGTGGTGGTGTGGTTATTGCCAAAAAACTTCGTATTAGTAACTTGGTAATTGGAATGACTGTAGTAGCGTATGGTACTTCTACTCCAGAATTAGCTGCAAGCATTGCAGCAGCTGGGGAACATACTGAAATAATTTTGGGAAATATAATTGGAAGTAATATTGCAAATGTTGGAATGGTAATTGGTATTGCAGCTATAATTGTCCCACTAGCTGTTAGTCGCACAACCCTGAGAAAAGAAATTCCTATAATGTTGGGTGTTTCTCTTTTACTTGTTGCATTATCTGTTGATGGTGAGCTTTCGCAATACGATGGCGGAATTTTATTGGCATCTCTATTGGTTTTTGCAGTATATACCTACAGAGATGCAAAAAAACAACGAGATGAAGCTGACGAGGAGATAAGCGAGACAAAAAATGGGGTCTATCTCAAAGCTGGTGGCTTAATAGTAATTGGTGTTGTATTGCTTGGAGTAGGAGCTTATTTCACAGTTGAAAATGCTGTAGTGCTAGCAAAGGAATTTGGTTTATCTGAAAAAATAATTGGTCTTACTGTAATTGCGATAGGAACTTCTCTTCCAGAATTAATCACATCTATTATTGCAATTCGTAAGGGACACACTGACATTGGAGTTGGAAATATCATTGGAAGCAATATTTACAATATTTTGATGATCATGGGAGTTGGAGCAGCACTTGGAAGTGTCTTGATTGCCCCAGGAGTATTCATTGATTATGCAATAATGATTGCCTTTAGTTTGTCTCTTTTAATTGCAATAAAACTAGGAGTGATAAACAAGACGATGGGATTCGTATTGGCTACGGCCTATGTTGCATACCTTATAGTGACTTTCCTTATCTGAGTAAATCATGCCTAAAATAGGCCCTAAATGGGATTTATTTGGATTTTTTCAGCTCTAAGGGATGGGACAATTGATGGAAGAGATGCCCATTGCAAAACATTTCTCTCATTATTTCCCACAGCTGAAATATTTTGTAAAAGAATTGGCAGATTGTGAATTATCCTGACTGATTTTCCAGGACTTTTGATTTGACCATTTTCAATTATTCTTATTCCACTTCTTGCAGTACATGAAAAATCTCCTTTGATTGGATTTACTGCATACGTATACCAGAGTCTACCTACTAACAATCCACGTTTTGTGTCCTTGATTATTTCATCTTGCGACATGTCTCCTGATTCTATTTGCATGTTATGTGGCGATGAAATGGGGATGGATTCTGAACTTCTTCCCATGGGGGATCCTGGTCTTGATGCATTTCCAGTAGATTGAGTATTTTCTTTGAAACTATCAAAGAGATTACTATATGTTTTACAAAATATTCCATTGTCTACAATCTTACTTACTTGCGTTTTTACTCCTTCATCATCAAACGATTTAGATCCGATTCCTTGAGATATGTGTGGATTGTCCATCAAAGTAAAATTATCTACTGCAATTTTTTCATTAAAGGAATTAGAAAAACAACTCTTTTTTTCTGAAAAAGTCTTTAAATCAAAATTGGATGCTAAAACAAAAGCCAAAAGTTCCCCAACAGAATAAGGCTCAAAGATAATTGAATATTCTCCACTTTCACATTTTTGTGGATTTATTGATTCAACACACATGGTTTTAGCATCGTTTCCAATTTGTTCCGGTGTAAATTTGTCTAATGTTCTACAACATGCTTGTCCTATTCCGGAAACCTCTGATGAACCAAATTTTGAATCAGCATTTATTATTCCTGCAATATACGTCCCATTTTCTTGCTCACAGAGTCCATTGGAATTTGCAATTTCAAAATTCTCAGAAACTATGTTCAGTGAGCCCGATATGGCACTAACTTTACTATCCAAAGCGTTGTTTATCATACCTTGTGCGATATCAGCTGCTGCTGATCCTGAAATCTCATCTAATTTTTTATCATACGTTCCTTCAATCTTTGGTTTTGATTTTATTTCATGTGGGAGAGATTTCCAGAATTCTCTAGGTTTGAGGCGAGCTACTGTGTTCAGAGAATTTTCAATAGATTTCTGTAAATTTCCTTCATCACTTGTTTGAATTGAACATATTTTTTTGTCGTGGATTATTCTTATTCCATAGTTTTCATCGTGGTTTTGTTTTATCTCAAAGATTTCAGAATCTGTGATTCTGACAGTAATGATATTTTTTTTAATGTGAACAATTTCACATTCATTAATTCCAATTCTTTTTGAATGATCTAAAGCCTTTTCTAAGGCAGACAATTACTCGTTCCTTGGATTTTTGTATTTGTATTTGTCTATCTTGATTAATTCTACATATGATCCGAATTGTGATACGTCTTTTACTTTATCTAATTCTTCATCATGTTCATCAGCAATATCGAATCTTTTTAGAATTTTGTATTTGGTATTTCTTTCTGCTGGTATCCTGCCAATCTCTCTTACTACTCTTTTGATTTCTTTTGGTCTCAACAGTTGACCGTGCTCCGAACCTGCGGACGTTGAAATGCTTTCGTTAATTAGAGTACCGCCAAAATCATTAGCTCCCCACATCAATAATAATTGAGACATTTTTTGACCTTCTTTTACCCAGGACATTTGAATATTGTCGATGTAATTGTTTAGCATGATTCTTGCAATGGCATGAGTAAGTAAAACATCTTTTCCACTTCCACCTTGTTTTATTCCTTCATGTAATTCATGCTTGTACATTGGAGCTTCGCTGTGGATAAAATCAAGTGGGACAAACTCTGTAAATCCTCCTGTCTCTTTTTGAATCTCTCTAATTTTTGCAATGTGCTCTACCCTGTCCTGTGGAGTTTCCAAGTGCCCAAACATCATAGTGGAGGTTGTGTTTATTCCAATTTTGTGCGCAGTTTTGATAACGTCAACCCAATCCTTTACGCTGATTCTTCCTGGAGATATTTTGTCTCTTAATTTTTGGTCTAAAATCTCTGCTGCAGTACCTGGAAGTGTGTCTACTCCTGATTCTTTGAGTCTCTTCAAATATTCATCAATCGATGTATTTGATCTTGTTGCCCCATACAGAACTTCTTCTGGGGAGAATCCATGAATATGAATATCTGGAATTTCATTTTTAATTGCACGACAAATATTTTCATACACATCTCCTTCCATGTCTGGAGGAAGGCCTGCTTGAATGCATACTTCAGTAGCTCCTAATTGATGGGCTTCTTTTGCTCTGCGAACTATTTCTTCTGTAGGTAGAAAGTACCCTTCTTCCTCTCTAAAGTCTCTGCTAAATGCACAAAATCCGCATTGCTTTATGCACACATTTGTAAAATTGATGTTTCTATTTACTACATATGTTACAATATTTCCAACTCTTCTTCTTCTAATTTCATCTGCTACTAATCCAATAAGATGAAAATCCATGCCGTCCGAGTTGTAAAGTTCAAGTCCATCTTTTGCAGAAATCTCCTTTTCTGATAAGGTTCTGTTTAAGATGTCAGAGATTACAGGGTCGGCATTTCTAAACAAAGAATCGATGTTTACGCTCATCTCCAATATTCCTCCCTTACCATTCCTTCCTTATCTTCAATAAGTGCCATCTTCTCTCTTAACTCTTTGCTAATAAATGAAAAAAATTCTGGATATATTGGAAATCTACATTTCAGATCAAATCCTGCTTTTTTTGAATTCTCATCTATTTTTTTAATTTCTGGCCATGAAAATTCTGGATTTACATAATCGGGTGTTAGTGGAGAAATACCTCCCCAGTCATTTATTCCAACAGAAAGAAAACTTTGATATGATTTTGGTGATAGATTTGGAGGAATTTGAATATTCATTTCTGGCATAATTACTCTAGACAATGCTACAATAATTTTAAAATAATTTTCTGCAGCTGATGGAAAGTCCTTCATCAATGTATCTGGTTTTGGTTGAAAGTTTTGTAAAATCACTTCTTGTATGTTTCCATATTTTTCATGAAGATCTTTTATTGCAAAAAGAGATTCGATGACTTCTTCTGGAGTTTCTCCTATTCCTATTAGAATTCCTGTTGTCATTGGAATTTTGAGTTTACCTGCATTTTCTAATGCCTCTAATCTCTGCTCAGGCCTTTTACTTGCGGCCAAATAATGTGGCATTCCTTTTTCAGTTAGTCTTTCACTGGAATTTTCTAGCATCAAACCCATGGAAACATTTGTTTTTTTCAACTCTCTCATTTCTTCAAATGTTAAATTACCTGCATTCGTGTGAGGGAACAATCCCTCGTCCAACGCTAATTCTGAGGCAAAAGCAAGATATTCTGCAGTTGATTTGAAGCCATTTTCTTTCAGCCAATCTCTAGCTTCCTGGTATTTTTGCTCTGGACGCTCTCCTGTTACAAACAATGCTTCAACGCAGCGATATTTTTTTGATAGTTTGAGCATTTGTTTGATTTGCTCTTTTGACATCATCGATAGTTTTTCTTCGCCTGGCTCTGCTTTGTATGTGCAATAAGTACATGTATCTCTGCACATGTTAATTATATTGAAAAAAGCTTTTTTTGAAAATGTCACTGTATTTCCTTTGAATCTACTTCGAAGCTTTTGTGCTGTTAAAAATAATTCTGATGGGTTGGATTTTGCTTTTTGAAAAATTTCTGCTGCATCTTGACTTGAAATCATCTTGTCTTCTAAAACATTGTTTAAACTCTCAGAGTCTAGCATGAGATGATTATTCAATAGAAAAATGCAATCTTTGCAGTATTTATTCTTGTACCGGATTATTCACCATTAGGCCTTTCACCTAAAGTCAGTGTAAAGTTACTCGTTCTTCCATCTCTTAAAATCTCTAAAACTAAATCATCCCCAACTGCTTTTGCTCTTTGCAGGTGAATTAAAATGTCTGAAATCTTTCTTACTTCATTTCCGTCTACTGAAAGAATGATGTCTCCGCCAATAGTGTACTCTACTCCATCTACTTCGACAACCTTTTCAGAACTATGTAATCCAGCTTTTTCTGCAGGGCTGTCTGGAACAACGGTGACTACCAAAAATCCTACAGCGTCTTTAAGATTCAAAATTTTTGCCAAGTCTGGATCAATATCTCTTCCCGAAATTCCAATCCATGGGTGTTTGTATTCTCCATCTTTGATTAAGTTGGGAACAATTTTTGCAAGAGTTTGTGATGGCACTGCAAATCCAACACCCGTAAATTCTCCTGTCGCAGATTGTATGGCAGTGTTAATGCCTACAACACTTCCTCTCATGTTCAGTAGTGGTCCTCCTGAATTTCCTGGATTAATTGCAGCATCAGTCTGGATGACATCTGGGATCGAATAACCTGAACCTGATGGCAATAGTCTTCCTATTTGACTAACAATTCCTGAGGTCATTGATCCTGATAACCCAAAGGGATTTCCGATAGCTGCTATTGGTTCCCCAACCTTAAGTCTAGAAGAATCTCCCAGTGTTAATGGATGTAATAATGATAAATCTGCATTGACTTTGACTACTGCAATATCTGTGAAAGTGTCTATTCCTACTATCTCTGCATTATACTCTCTTCCATCCAAAAATGTGATTACAACCTTTGTTGCGCCATCTACAACATGTGCATTGGTGATTATGTGCCCTTTACTGTCAAATACAAAACCCGATCCTACCCCTGCTGGTATCTGGGCTTCAGAACTTTTCTGTACATTTACCCTTACCACTCCTGATTCAGAATTTTCAAAAATTTCAATTAAGGATAATTCTTTTGTATATGATGTAATAGATTCTTCAATTTTATCCTCGGCAGTTATTGAAATTTCTGGTTGAATGGTTTCAGAGGGTGGGACCATGACCAGGGCAAAAACAACTGCTGCTAGAATAGCTCCTGCAATTCCGCCTACTATTACTCCTGATTGGTCCATGAGACTTTGATTTGACCCATTACAAATAAAAAAGATTCTCCTAAATTCTAATAGAATCTTGTATGTGATCCTTCATGGAATAGTTCCTTCCTCTCCAAGAAACGGATGAACTCTTCTTTGCTTGGAACAGACCACTTAGAAATCCTAAAACTACTACTAAACTGCCTATTGGGCCTAACACTGCATGAACCAATTTCAGATCTAGGCCTTTCTTTACCTCCGTTATTGCTCCTACGTAGATCAATATTGATGCAATCAGCGATGATACTAAAACTAACGAATTTGATAATGTGTCAAACCCCACAATTCCAGAGTAAGCCAAAATTGGAAATGGCATAAAAAGCAAAAACAATACTGCAAAGAATATTCCTACTGCAATTCCTGGGCTTTGCAAATATAATGGAATCATTAGTCTCTTAAGGGCATTCCATAGGGTGCTTTTATCACGTGCCCATATGGCATCTACAAGATGGTCTCCACGAACCATTTTCATTTTGTGTCCTGAGTCCTTGACTTTCTTTCCTAATGCTCCGTCTTCGATGATTTCTTGTTTTACTCCTTCATGTGTACCGACACTGTCGTATGTTTTTTTTGTAATGATGAAAAAACTTCCGAAAAAATACCCTGTTTTCTTTGTAGGGTCATTTACTCTAACTGCAGAAAACCTCGTGTGCAAAAATGTGGAAATCATTGGTAGGGTAATTTTGGTCCACCAATCTAAAGACACCATTTTTGGAATAACAGTCAGTGCATCTAGATTAAATGTTAGAAGGTGAGATACTGCTAAAGAAATTACATTTTTGGAGTGCTTGGTATCTGCATCAGTAAACAATAACAATTCTCCAGTTGCTTTTTTGTATCCTTCCATGCATGCCCAATTCTTTCCCATCCATCCTTCAGGTTTTGGTCTGGCAGATACTGGAATTACTTTGGTGCTTTGTTTTGCATATTCTGAAATAATCTTCCAAGTGGAATCTTCTGATGAGTCATCAATTACAATTATCTCATAATTTGGATAGTCTTGATCAATTAGAGTATCTAAACACTTTGAAAGAAACTCTTCTTCATTTCTTGCTGGAAGAATAATTGATACCTTGGGATTATCATGATTTGAACTTTTAAAATCATCAAGATATGGTGTCATCTTAAAAGAGGTCAGCATTGACTTGAGTAAAAAAACCCAAGCTCCACAAATTCCAATTAAAATTGCCGTAAGTGAATAATTAAAAATATCAACAATCATTTTTCAGATTATCCTTCAAGCTCTTTTTTGATGCTTTGCAAAGCTAAATCTGTTCCATCCTTGATGTGTTTTTTTACCATTCCTGTAAACATCCCCATTATTCCAGTTAATTTTATGTCCCACTTGGTTTCCACTATGGTCTGACTATCGTGACTTTTTAGACTCACAGTCTTGTTTCCATCAATTATCCCCTTTGTGAATTGTGCCACAATTTTTTCTTTAGGGTAGAGGGTAACTTCCTGTTGACATTTTTGGTCTCTAAATGCAATGATGATTTCTCGTTTTACGACATTGCCTTCTTTTGATATGTTGTGAACTTCTTTTGTTCCTCTCCAAAATTTAGGCTCATTATCAATATCTGATACTAGATCCCACACCTTCTCAATTGGGGCGTTAATTTCAATTGATGTTTGAATTTCAGCCATGGTTAGATAGTAGTGGTTTCGCAGTAAATATATTGGATTACACTGAGTATTTGGTAGACTGTGATGGGCATCATGCCTAAAATCCAGAACAGTAACTCCAGTTCTAACGGCATATGCCATTCTTCCGTCACAGTCATTTCACTAAATTGGATAATGAAAACACATGACAAAAATTGGAACTTTTGATGCAGCGGGATTCTGGAAAAATGCTTATGCCCACCAAAGAGGAAAATTACTAAAAAAAGTAAACGTCCCAGAAGAACAAATTCTAATCCTTGCAAACAAAAAATATTTGGAATTACCTGCTCCTCTGAGATATGAAATTGAAACAAGTGGAATACAGAAAAAAGACGTAATGTAAGACGAAATTCATTTTAAGAGGAGAATTGAGGGATTCTTATGTCAAATATCACTTATGATGATTTTGCAAAATTGGATTTACGTGTCGCAAAAATTATTGAGACAGAACCAATTCCTGGAAAATCACGAATAATTAAAGGAACTATTGATTTGGGTGACGACAAAAGGGATGTAATTATTGGTGGTGCCCAGTATTATCAACCAGAAGACCTTGTTGGTAAGACTGTAATTGTTATTGCAAATCTTGAACCAAAAAAAATGGCAGGAGTTGAATCTAATGCGATGTTGTTGGCAGCTGACGTTGACGATAAGCCATTTTGGCTTACGGTCAATGAAGATGTGCCTTTGGGAAGTCCTATAAAATAAAAAATTTAGTTTTTTCTCATAATAAGACAAGAGCATGATTTCTTGACATTTATTGAAATAATCTATTTTGTGTCTTTGTCTGAATTATACGAATGATTTAATTGACATTCGTCAACCGCAGAGAATATGGTGGATTTTACAAATATTGATCTTGATCAATTGTTTGGATTTGGCGATGACTCAAATCCACTAATGATGTTAATCTGGATCCTTCCGATAATTCTTTTCATATTTTATGGACAAAGAATCCAACTTCAGGTAACATCTGGTGAAATAAAAAAAGGTATCAAAAAATTAGATTCCTATAGAACTGAGGCCAGAATAGAATTAATTGATTATGTTAAAAAAAATATGAATCCTAAACAAGACCCTACAAAAAAGATAGACCAATTCTTAGAATATTTCACAATAATGCCTGTTGATATGGATCCAAATGGTATTGTTGAAAAAGTAAAACACACGGTAAGGGCAAGAGAAGATTACTCTAGAAATCATGTGAAATCATTATCTCCTGAAACAGATGAAATCAAATTAAGCAGAGTTTTGACTCTTTTAGAAATTGCAACTTCATTACACATGATTTACAAAGTAATCAATCACATGTTCCTTACTGCAAAAAAACAAAACAACTATCCGCTAATTTTGCCCCTTCAAATGATTTTGCCCTTTATCATGGAAGAGGCCGAAGCTATCATGAAAGCAATTCCCGCCTTCAAACAAGGACAACCAATTGGTGATGGAATTGGTCCAATGGTTGTAGGTAAAATGATGCTAGACACCAAAAAGGAAAAAGTAGCATTCGAAACAATATCAAGTGAAAAGGATTATGAAGAAAGAAAACTTGTTTTACTAAAAGCTGAAGGCCCTGGATCAACTGTAGGAAGGCCAGGTGATGCCGTAGAAAGTTTAGTTTCAAAATCAAAACCTGACATCATAATCATGGTTGATGCTGCCTTGAAAATGGAAGGAGAAGATTCTGCAATAACTGCACAAGGATTTGGTGCCGCCATTGGAGGTATTGGTACTGAAAGATTCCAAATTGAGGATGTTGCCACTAAAAACAATATTCCTATCTTTGCAATTGTGATTAAACAATCTGTCAAAGAGGCAATAACCTTGATGACTAAAGATATAGCCAATCAGGCTGAAAATGTTAGAAATCAAATAGATGAAATGATAAAAAGCAATACTGTCCCTGGCCAAACTGTCTTGCTTATCGGAGTAGGTAATACTATAGGGGTGCCACAATGATTTTTTCAAAAGAAAAAATTGTAATTGCCTATACTACTGAAAAATGCAAATCATGTAATTTGGAAAGGAAAAGAAAATTCAAAGAAGGGGATTATCTATTTTCAGAATCCTCAAAGTGTGATTCCTGTGATGGGATTATGCAAATAGAGAAAATTTTTGGCGAAACTATTGAGCAATAGTTGTAACTGTAACTCCATCATCTGTTGGAATAAAGGTGTGTTCTGCCTGTGCTACTCTTTGCTCGTGAATTTCAATTAATACTGGATATGCTTGTACTGCTTTTTTCTTGACTAAATGATCTAATAACTGCCTGGCCTCTTTTTCCTCCCATTTTTTGGTAAGCCATCTTAATGCAAATGGCAACATGTTAAAATTCTCCCAAATAAAATCAAGCATTTTGTCTGCCTCTTCATTTTTTGTCTTCTTTCTAGAGTTTAATGCAAAAATATTTTTTATCTGTCCATTTCTGACAAACCCTCCACCTTCTGCAGTTGTTACAAAAGGCTCACATGCATATGCAGCGTTTCCTGATAATGAGAATCCTCCAACAGACCAAATATTTGGAATTGTTTTTCCGGCATGAATAGTATACTGATCCAACGAGTGTCCGCTCAAATTGGCAATTGGTTTGAAACCCATTTGTTTTATTGTCGTTTCAATTGCTCTGCCAATATCGCTGGCTTTAACTCCTATTTTCACCATGGACATTGCCTTATCTAGTGCCTCTTCGGCGGTTTGAACAAGACCGTCAAATTGAGCATCATAACACACAGTAACTGCAGTATCTGCAATGAAGCCGTTGATTTGAGCACCTAGATCAATTTTTACCAAGTCTGTATCATTAATCGTGATAGGGTCATTTGGTTCAGCAGTATAGTGAGCTGCAACCTCGTTAATACTTGCATTTACTGGGAATGCACATTTTGCCCCTCGTTTAATGATTTCATTTTCAACTTCCTCACAAATTTCAAAGACTGATTTACCAACCCAATCTTTGACTCGTACCATTTCACGCACTTCTGAGGCAATCTTTCCAGCTTTGATATAATCATCTAATTGCAATGTTTTCGTAATTTTCTCCTACTTTAAAATTCATATCTTTATGGGTCAATATAGTGCTAAAATTAGGGAAACATTATTACGATTAAATACAATAAAAAATTAGGGAACGTAATGTCTGAACAAAAAACAAAATTCTTGGATGGTATATATTCAGAATTTCCAGAACTAAAAACCAAAGAACTTCTTGATATTACTGACAAAGATACTTTTGCCACCTTAGATGATCATCTCCGCGCAGAATTCATTAACTTTGATCATGCAAAAAGAACCGATCTTTATCGACTCAGTATAATGATTGAAGAACACGCGCAAAGAGCATATCAGCCCCTTTTAGCTACTTTTGAAACGGAACATCTCTACAAATACGTCGAGAAAAGATATCTGAAGATTCTAAAAAATATTCCCAAGGCATGGATTATTGGAGGATTCATCAATCCGTTCTTTGCTCCAAAGACCCCTCCAGAAAAAGCTGAAATTTTAACTTGTGCAGCAACAAACATCGAGGATATGTGGATTGTTGTAACAAAGTGGTCTGATGGTCTTTTTGGTTTGGTTGCAGAAGATTTAGGTGGAGTTGAAAAAGGAGATTGGTTTAGAGGTTTCTTTACTACAAAAAATGATGTTATTCAAAAAGTAATAGACCAGATAAACCAAACAATGAGCGTCAACATAGACTTTTCAAAACCAGAGTGATTTTTACACTCTAAATTTTTTGGTTTAATGCTGTTTATGAAATAAGAAACCTGGTAATTAGAAATAAAAATGGAATTTAGTTGTGTTGCGGTGTTGCCTTTCCAGTAACTCTTACAATATCCGGATCGGAGCATATCGTTTCTACATGTCTAATTCCCATTAATCCTGAGAAAATAACTCCATCTCCCCATCTTGACTGAGTAATTTCGATAGGGTATTTGTCTCGACCTTCCTCTTGTTTTTTGTGTAAATCTGTACCGTCTTTGTAGTAGACGTATAAATTGACGTGAGGAATATCTGGTCCTACAAATCTCTTTAGATTCAATTCAAACAACAAAATCTTCACTATTAGTTCAGGATCGATCTTTGGTTGAGTATTCATGACGTTGTTTAAGAATTGCCTGAAGAGTGGCTCAATGGATGACGCAGTGGTGTTAATTTCTGTACCCATTTTGTATCTTAATTTTATTGAAGTTTCTCACATTTAACTTATGAGTCACGCCATAGATAGTGCCAAAATCTCTCAAATTATTAAGATATTCAATGGGTATTGCCTTTAATTTAAAATTGCCCAATTTAATATCTGTCAAGCTTAAATTGGGTATTTTTTATGGTTCGTTGGGATCGTGGTCTAGCTTGGTATGATTCTGCGTTTGGGACGCAGAGGTCGCGCGTTCAAATCTCGCCGATCCCACCACTAATCATTATCTTATTATCAAATCTTATCGTAATACCATTGCCGAGCAATGAAGAAGAGTTAGAGTAATGACTTGATATGAAGTAAACCTAATAGCTCTGAGCTCCGGCACGTTTTTATCAATTCCAAACTGATGGGTCGTTATTGTATTTTGAAAAACGTGATTTAATGTTGATTGCAGGAATTATTCTTGTGATGATTGGATTGACTCCCTTCATGGCTCCTGTATATGCTATGATTATTGGAATACTCTTGTATTTTGGAATAAAGGTCTATGTCGGAAGAAAAAGACGAATGATTGAGCAAGATGTAGGTGAAGGCGTTTGTATGGAGTGTGGTTTTACAATCGTTGATAAAAAATGCCCAAACTGTGATGTGGAAAATAAATGAATTTTAGTAAGTGGAAATAAGAAAAACTATGAAAAGACCACAAAAAAAGACACCCAAATCCGCAGAGTCTAAAAAAAGATCAGAGGCATCAAAAAAAGGATGGGTTACAAGACGGAAAAATCTCAAATCCATGCAAAAAAAATCCTCCAAAGTAACTAAATCAAGAACTCTGAGTTCTGAAAAACTAAAAAAATTGCAAAGAGAAGAAAAAATTCGAATCATTTCTAGAAGAAAATCTCAGAAAAAAGGAAGGAGTCTTACTACTGACAAGCCCAAATACAAATCAAAACCCGTTCGTCCTATGCGCAGGCCTAGTAAAAGACGAGCGTCAGTAAGATAACCAAACTTTATTCTACTTTTTGAATCCAGATCAATTATACGCACTCTCTAAATACGAAAAAGTTGCAAATTACGCATGCAAATTATCCAAAAACTCCCTCTTTTGAGGTCAACTTTAACAACTTGCTCAACTTTTCCTCTATTTCATTCTAAAAAGAGTCCTTACGCGAATTCCATATAGGATAAAGCAATGATCAGAAATATCTCTATTTTACTTTCCGTTCTAATTTTGGTAGCATTTGTGGTACCTGCTGATGCTCAATCTTCAATGGCAGATCATGTCGTGATAAATGAAGTTGATATTAATCCTCCTGGAGATGACTCTGCTTCTCCAACAGAATGGGTTGAGCTTTACAATCCTACTAGCTCGGATGTGGATATTGGTGGCTGGCAAATAGCTTCTACTACTGTCCTCAAACAAACATTGACAATTCCTGCCGGGACGATTATTGAGAGTGGCCAATTTATCACATATTCCTACAAAACTGTATGGTTTACTGATAATAATGAAATAGTTCAACTAAAAGATGATAATGGATTTGTTATTGACAGCACACCACTGCTGAGTGACATAAAAAATGACTTTACCTCTTGGCAAAGAATCTATGATGGCTATGATCTGGATAGTTCTGATGATTGGAAATTTGTTGTATCTAATGCTGGTTCTTCAAATGGCAAAATCCCTGTTGTGGAAAGCACAGAAGATGTATCAGTAAAAATCCTTTCTGCAAAATCCAGTTATTTGTTTGGAGAGACTGCAATACTTCAGGGAAGTGTGTCTGAAGAAGTTTATGTTGAACAACTTGGCGACTTTAAACCAGAATCAATCACAGTTACAATAAGAGGCCCTGATTACAATTCTTCAGTTTTACTTTATCCTGATCTTAATTTGAATTTTAAAACTACCCTAAACCTGCATCCTGTACTTGGAATTAACGAAGGTGTGTACGATGTTTCTGTAAGTTATGCTGGAGCTACATCTGAAACAAGCTTTTCTGTTGGTGAAGAAGTACCTGATATAGAAATCATTCAAGAAGGTGTGTTTGCAATTGTTACTGATAAATCTCAATACCTCCCAGGAGAAACAGTTTCTATTTCTGGAATAACATCTGAGGTTATTCCCTTTGAGGGTCTAAAGTATGAACTCAAAAACCCTAACGGAATCGTAATTGAGACTGGAACTCTCTATCCTACAGATGGTGAGTTTTCCGGAGAAATTTTCATGACTACTGTTAATCCTGTTTTTGGAACTTACACAATAACCGGCGAATATGTTGATGAGACATCCACTTCATTTGATTTGGTAGAGGACATTAAAGAAGACGTGCAAATTTCTCTATGGACTGACAAGGATGCTTATGGTACTGGTGATGTTGTTACAATCTCTGGAAGATTGAATAATCTGTGGGTAAGTTCCTTGGACTTGGAAATTCTTCAAACCAGAAACACTGCACTTGGAGTTAATGACTTTGAGGGTGGCGACTTTGCATTCAAAATTTTAGATGTTGTAAGATTAGAAGGGGATAGCTCCTTTCAATATCAATTCAAAATCCCTAAAGGGGATGAAAGATTGGGTGATTATAGAGTTAAAGTCTCAAAAGAAGTTGGAACTGCAATTAAGATATTTTCTGTTGTAGATGACCCAACCTCTGATTTGATAGCTCGTGAACCCATTTCACTTTCAACAGACAAAACTGTTTATGACTTTGGTGATAAAATTACTATCAGTGGTTTTGTAAATGAATTAACTCAGTCGACAACTGACGTTCCAGTTGTAAATGTGTCAATTAAAGACAAAGATGGAAATCCTCTTACAATTGTCGGTGATACAGGTGGCGGTAGATTGGGAACTACCGGTTCTGTCGTATCATATGATTTTACTGCTGTCCCTGAACCTTCCGGACGGTATTCTATCTCAACTGATCTGAGCCGAAGTATTTTTGCTGAAGGACAATATCTTGTTACTGCAAAATATCTTAAACTATCTACTTCTACAGTGTTTTCTGTCTCTGATTCATTAACTCTTGATGATGGCGCTTCTGTTTTTCTTGATAAAGAAGTATATGGATTAGGAGAAAAAGTAACTCTAAGTGGTTTACTTCCTGCAATAGGTGAATCAGCAGTTTCTATATCCTTAACAAAACCGGATGGCAGTATAATTAACTCTGGGGCTACTTTAGATAACCAAAGATTTTCGTGGTCTTGGATGACCCCTATAGTTGAAAGCCAAACTCCATTAAAATTAGATGATAGATCCCTTGCAACCACCAATCTCGGAATTTACAAGATTCATGTAACTACTTCCTCAGTTGGAATGGATCTTTTCTTTAAGGTGTCAAAAGATCCTGCAAATGATACTCTTATTGTTCCTCCAATAACAGTATTTACTGAAAAACCAATCTATAACGCTGGTGAAGAACTTAAGGTACTTGGTTCAGTTATTGCCAAGGATCAAGGCGATGAAGGACTTGTTGTGCCAGAACGAGTTCAACTTACAATAATTTCTGAAAAGGCACCTACAAAACCAATCCATCAAGCCTCTGTTTATCCTGATCAAGGTGGTCAATTCAAGAGTACGTTTGAATTACCAATCACCATTTTTAGTGAAGGGCAATACAAAGTAAAGGCAGTATATCTAAAAAAGCAAATGGATTATTCCTTTGGAGTGGTTAACGACTTTACATTTGGATTAGATGAACCAGTTACATTACTAATTTCTTCTGACAAATCTCAGTACAATCCAGGAGATGTTGTGTTTGTAACTGGAAAACCAAACAAGTTAATCTATCTTGAAGAATACAATGTAAGTGT
>JACEMX010000182.1 GCA_013867335.1 Candidatus Nitrosomaritimum aestuariumsis | reverse complement strand
GAAGCATTATGTGGTTTTGTTTTAGAAAATTCTGATAAAATTCTAGGTTTAAACAAAATTAACTCAAAAATTTCTGATTCAGTTAAACAATCAATCAAGGATATCAATGGAGAATTTGGAAAGATATCTGTTATTCCCACCAATAACAAAATTCCTGCAAAAAGAATCATTATTGCAGGTATTGGAAAAAAAGATAAAATCACAAATGATACAATTAGATTTGTTTCAGGTAAAATTGCACAGAAGGTAAACGAGCTCAAACTAAAGGAATTTTCAATTATATCACCTCCAGGGTTTGTAATCGAGCCTGTTTTGGCTGCTTCTCAGATAACTGAGGGTTGTAAAATGTCCCTTTACAAGTTTGAGAAATTCAAATCAAAAAAAGAGTCTACAATTCCAGATTTGTCCATTCATGTTTCAAAATCAAACAAAATAACAAAAGCAATAAAAAACTCAGATGTAATTTCAGATGGCGTAATTTTTACAAAAAGTATTGCAAATTTGCCACCAAATGAATGCAATCCTGCAACTTTGGCAGCTTTTGCAAAAGATATGGCAAAAAAGAACAAAATGAAATGTATTGTGCTATCAAAAAGTGAACTTAAGAAAAAAGGTTTTGGTGGAATCACGGCAGTTGGTCAAGGAAGTAAGAATGAACCCAAACTCATGATTTTAGAACATAATGGTGGATCAAGAACTGAAAAACCAATTGTGTTAGTCGGAAAGGCTGTAACTTTTGATACTGGCGGTATTTCACTCAAGCCAGGAGAAAAAATGGATGAAATGAAATTTGACAAATGCGGTGGCTGTACGGTTTTAGGCATTATGAAAACAGTGTCAGAATTAAAGCTGCCAGTAAATGTTGTAGGAATTGTTCCATCGGTTGAAAATATGCCGGGTGGAGAAGCATACAGACCAGGAGATATTATCAAACTATACAGTGGAAAAACAGCTGAAATACTAAACACAGATGCAGAAGGTAGATTGATTTTAGCAGATGCTATATCTTATGGAGAACAGCATTATTCACCCAAGGCGATAATTGATTTTGCAACACTTACTGGGGCATGCATCATAGCACTTGGAACAAATGTTGCAGCAATTGTCTCAAATGATGCGCAACTAACACAAAAAATTAACGAATCTTCAAAGAGAACAACTGAGGAAGTTTGGGAACTTCCTCTAAATGATGACTATATGGACATGATAAAATCTGACGTTGCAGATATGAAAAATATTGGAATAGGTAGAGCCGCAGGTACGATTACAGCTGCTGCATTTTTGAAAAATGCAGTAGAAAAAACACCATGGGTCCATATTGATATTGCTGGGGTTGCATGGACTCAGGTTGCAACAAAATCCAAGCCCTATAATCCAAAAGGAGCCACAGGCTTTGGGGTCAGATTGATTTTAGATTATCTTCAAAATATCTGATTTTAATTATCAGTAGTGAAAATTAATTCCTATATTATTATACAAAAAATCATCTGGTCAAACATGGCCGAAGAAAAAACTTGTGATTGCAATGATGTTCATCATACAGGTCATGACTACATACACTACAAACATGTGGG
>JACEMX010000171.1 GCA_013867335.1 Candidatus Nitrosomaritimum aestuariumsis | reverse complement strand
ATATGGACTATGTGTAAACCATGGAAAATATGAGGAGCAATTACTGGAAATGCCAAAATTCCAACCACTCCTGCAACAACAATAGAAAATAATGTTGATTTTCGCTCAAGAAGAGTTTCAGGCCGGAACAAAGTACACAAAATTACATTTTTCCAAATTTAAGGAGACTGGTTCATTTATCGAACTGACAATGAGTTAAACTCGCAAAATGCCTTTTTGAATTAAAAATTGCAGTCCTTGGACGAAGGTTTCATCATCAATCAGTCCCTCTGACCACCAAGCTGCATTGTTTTTAATCCAGTCTGGGATCTCTTGAGAATCAGAAGATTCTTGCTCCGTTTTTGGAATTAGAATTATTTCATTTTTTATCAGATATTCAATAGCTTGAATGAAGGTTCCATCATCTATTTGATCATCGGCCCACCAAGCGGCATTGTTTCTGACCCATTCAGGTATTGAGATTTCATTTTGGCCTCCAATCCTGTCAATTACAATTGGGATAGACGTTCTTGCAAGATCATTTCCATTGAGGTTGTTAAAATTCAAAAATGCAATTCCAGACATACCAGAAGGAATTGTAAACTCTGCAGTGTTGAACTGCTCCTTAGAATCTGTGCTTGTACCGGTTTGTTGATGGACAGTTTTTCCGTTTTGAGTTAGTGAAAATTCATAATCTACTGCTATGGGTCGATTTTTGAGAAAAACATCCATAATATTGAATTGAATTTTGGCATCAGAATTTGATTTTAGATTTTCAGGTTCTGTTGATACAAGTACTCGAAATTGCCCATTGTCTGTAATGGAGCTTAATTGAATGTCATTGGAGTTTGGTTTTACAAGAAATCTCATTCCATCCTGATTTTCATCCTCTTCGAAGATTTTCCATAATTCATTTTGATTGATAATGAAATGGACTATTCTGCCTTCAGAAAAAAAGTCATCAATTGTTACGATATTGTCTGATAACTTTACATCATTGACATGCATTGAAAATCCAGATACAAGCAAGTCCCCAAAAGTTTTTGGAATAACTAATTCCTCATGTACTACAGATGTTTGGTTAATGTTATCAACACTCCAATCAAATGGCATGGAGAAAGTTATTTCCCTTGAATCAGAATCGTATTGAAAGTCTCTAATTTCATCATAGTATGTAACTGATTGGATAGTTTGTTTACCAAAATTTGGATCATCAATGTTGTGATCCTTTGTTTGGGCAATAGATATTCCAGATATGAAAACCAAGGGTTCATCAAGTTTATTGGAGTAGCCATCTGCTGTGAGGATGCTAATATCAAACTTGTAAAGTCCTCCTTCACTGAGTTTTGGACCTTTAACATGAATTAATCTACTGTCAAGACCCAACAGGGATCCAAAGAGATTACTCTCCTCTTCCTCTACAACCTGGATTGAATCGTTATCTTCGGATACAAAATTAAAAACCACAAATCCATTATCTGCTTTGAATTCTTTTTCAAATAGGAATTGGTCTCCACGTTCAGATTTTATGAGAAAAGTTACATCACGTAATGTAACCTTTGAATTAAAATCAATTAAAGAAATGGATATTTGTTG
>JACEMX010000181.1 GCA_013867335.1 Candidatus Nitrosomaritimum aestuariumsis | reverse complement strand
CTCTGTTTCCACATTGAAAATAGTCAATGGCACATCAAATTCTTGAGATGCCATTTGGCAGTAAACCAAGTCATTTGCCTCAAAGTCCTTTGCAATTATGGATATTGCCTTTGGTTTTCTTTTTTGTAAATAATATGCCAAAATCGTACTATCCAGACCTCCAGAAAGGGAGATTGTGTCTGCAGTACATTTTTCACATGCATTTTTGAGTTTCTCAAATAATTTCTCTGAAATATTATTCAACAAAAAATTCCTAGTTTTGAAACTATATGAGGTTAGCCACAATCTGAAAATATTTTCTTTGATAATTTTTACTACATATTGGAAACTTTAAATCCAGCAGACAATACTTTTGGATTTATGCTACTTCCAGCAGAGATTGAATCAAAAACCTTAATCCCTGCTCTAAGAGCAATTCTTGCTAAAAAATTAGCAGAAGATCACAACGTCCGCGAAGAGGAAATCTCAAAGATGTTAGGAGTAACTCAAGCTGCAGTTAGCAATTACATCCGTGGAACACGTGGTGATCCTGCATTAATTGCAAAATTACTTTCTGAAGAACAAGTCTCAAACTTGATTGACGAGTTAACTGATAATTTATCTTCAGATATGGCATACACTCCATCTAGTCTCTCAAAGTTCATCGGTCTTTGTAATTACATAAAGTCAAGCCTACTGATTTGTGAAATCCATCATAATTTAGAATCAGACATTGATGAAAAAGTTTGCAAGGAATGTGAAAACATGCTTCTTAAAGGTCCTGGAAGCGTATACTAGAATTTCTGAATAATAATTTCTATATTTGATTGAGTTCTGCCCATCTCTTGAATTGGCTCACTGTCCACTGTAATTTTTGCTATTTTTGAATTTCCTTTGAGCATATTGTCAGTTAGAATGTTTGCTACTGCAACTGCATTTGGAATGGAATTGCCTCTTGCTCTAATTTTAATTTCCTTGTATTTTCCGATAACCGATAATGCATCTAGTGCTGATTGCATAACTGGATCGTTGTGTATTTCAAATACATTATTGGATTCGTTGGTCTGCTCTTGACCAGTTGGTCCCTTTGTCTCCTCTGTGAGCATTATTCATTCTTTCAGAAATTTTAAGTTCTTTTAAGTTTTATCGACGATTGGTCCACTTAATCAAAGTAGTCAATAGGGATGTTTTGATAGTCTCCATTTGGCAAAACTCGTCTTATTGTAATTGGGATCACTCTTAATTCTAGTTCTTCCATTGCAATATCAAGTGATATTCGAGCAGTTTTTGGAATTGCAATAAATGGCGGTGCACCTAGCGATAATTGCAAAGCTCTTGCACCCATTATTCTTGCTTTTTCAAATCTTGTAAGTGTTGGAGGTCCGATGGTGATTTTTCCTTTCTCACATGGAATCTCTTCTGGCTCATGCTCTTCTACAGTATCAACAATCTCTCTGCTTTGAATTTCTTCTAATTTTTTCTCAAGGTCTGCTTGTTGTTTATCTGTTAGTGGTTCTGCATCTTTACCGCCTTCTGTTAATTTCCTATAGGTTGCTAATGCTTTGTCTAACCCTGCATTAACCTCGAGGTCTGATTCTAATTCTTCAACCTCTGTGGATTCTACAGGTTCTGAAGTTTCCACTACAGGTTCTTCAAC
>JACEMX010000163.1 GCA_013867335.1 Candidatus Nitrosomaritimum aestuariumsis | reverse complement strand
AGTTTGCAAAGTTAACAGGTGGATGAGATGAATCTTACTTATGGAATAATTATTGTAGTTGGATTACTCATTGCAGGAATTCTGGGTATGATTGCATTAGATCCTGGATATCTTGAAAATGCTCCTCCAAAACCTGGTATTGAGAAAGAAACAGTTTGTACAAATGAGGATAATCCTATGTGTGGTGTAGATCGTGTGACTTATGATAACTTGTGTAAAATGCATCTTGCAGATGTTGAGCTTTCTTACAAAGGAAAATGTGTTGTAGTTGAAGCAACTGAAACAGAAGTTGTAATGGATGAGCCATCTGCAGATCATACCGTATCAATTCCAGAAGGCTCTGGTGTTGTTGGATGTGAAGAGACAAACGAATGTTACATTCCTTATTCACTAAATGTAGCAATAGGTGAAACTGTCTCATGGAGCAATGATGATTCAGCAGCTCACACAGTTACATCTGGAAGTCCAGCAGGTGGACCTGATGGAATGTTTGATTCTAGCATGATTATGGCAGGTGAAACTTTTGAATATACATTTGATGAAGAAGGAACTTTTGCTTACTATTGTATCGTTCACCCTTGGATGATTGGAGAAGTGGTAGTTGGTGATGCAGGTGAAATGGTGGTTGAACCAGAACCAGAACCAGAACCTGAACCAACCCCAGAACCAGAACCTGAACCAACCCCAGAACCAGAACCTGAACCTGAGCAAGACACTCCAATCAGTTCTGCAATGCCAAGAGCACCAATGAGTCATACAGTTGAAATGGCAATAGGCTCAGGAGTTCCAGGATGTGAGGAGACAAACGAGTGTTATTTGCCATACTCTCTTGAGATTCTAGTCAGAGATACCGTTGTTTGGGATAATATTGATTCAGCATCTCACACAGTAACTGCTGGATCTTCTGCAGATGGTCCAACCGGATTATTTGATAGCGGCCTATTTTTGTCAGGAACTACCTTTGAGTATACTTTTGATGAAGAAGGAGTTTATCCTTACTTTTGTATGGTACATCCTTGGATGGTAGGTGAAATTATTGTAAATGAAGTTCAAGAACTGATTGTAGAGCCACCAAATCCTGCTGCAGATGATAGGGACATGATTGTCGATGAACCAATTAGAGAAGAAAGAATGTCAGGACCACATGAGGTAGATATGGCAGTAGGTTCTGCAGTGCCAGGATGTGAAGAAACTTTGGAATGTTACTTGCCTTATCAAATAGAGATTAGCTCCGGAGAATCAGTACTTTGGAATAATATTGATTCAGCAGCACACACAGTAACTAGTGGAATTCCAGGAAGCCCTGATGGAGTCTTTGATTCAGGAATGGTAATGTCAGGAGGTACTTACGAGTTTACATTTGTAGAACCCGGTGAATATGATTACTATTGTATGGTTCATCCTTGGATGACTGGCAAAATTATGGTTGCCTAGATCTTAAAATAAAATCAAAATTAATTATTCATGCACTATAATGGGTATGGGATAAAAAATGAAAAATAATTTTGTGTACGATGATGCAATAAAGACACTCAACAAAGACGCAAAAATGAAAAAGATAATCAAACTAGTTGGACCCTGCACCATTAGAACGATTCCGGATCCTTTTGAGGCAATAGTTGATGGCATTATCACACAACAAATCTCCGATGGTGCCGGCAAAGCAATTTCTGCCAGATTTCGTGGGTTGTTTGGAGATAAATTTCCCAAACCCTCGCAAGTAGTCAAGTTTACAAATTCCAAATTAAAAACAGCGGGTCTATCCAAAATGAAGACTGAATATATCTTGGATATCTCCAAAAGAGTGCTCGATGGGAGTCTGGATTTTAAAAGATTCAAAAAAATGACCGATGAGGATGTTATCTCAGAGCTAGTACAAATTCGGGGAATTGGACGATGGACTGCAGAGATGTATCTTATCTTTGGGTTAGGTAGGCTTGATATTTTACCCATGGGGGATTTGGGCCTGATCAATGGCATCAAAAAACTATACTCGCTTGAGGAGCCTTCACAGGAGAGAATAATCAAAATTACAAACAGATGGTCTCCGTATCGCACAATTGGAACTTGGTATATCTGGCGTGGCGTGAAAAATTTTCAATATGTTTGATTTGCCGACATAGTGCCTTGATTAGTTGATTTAAAGAATTTTTACAGTACTTCCATTTTCAGTTGATTCAAAACTGTATATTTTCTCTACCGTAGAGTCTTCAAAAATTTCAGCATCATGTGTAATTATGATAAACTGCATTGGCATCTCTGAATTTGAAATGTTTGATAATTGTGATAATACACTTACTAGCGATTTTTTTCTTTCTGCATCAAGATGAGTAGTTGGTTCATCTAAAATCATCAAATTTAGATTTGAGGCTCCCAAAAGATTCGCCATGCCTAACCTTAAGGCTAGGGCCACACTGACCTGTTCTCCCCCACTTAGTGACTCTAAATCAAGTACTTCTTTTCTAGAATGACAGGTAATTGTTATGTCTCTAGCTTTTTCTGAAAGTTGAATCCTTTGGATTTTTGTATTTAGCAATGTCAGATATTCTGATGCCTTTGTAGAAATTGCATTTAATGCCCATGATCTGAGGCTTGTAGCAACAGATCCATCTCTACTAAACACCTTTGTTTGAATGGAGTCTAATTCTAACATGTATTTTTTGACAATAGATAATTCTGTAATGTTATTTTGAATTGTTTTTACCTCTTTTTCATTTTTAGATATTTTTTCAATTATTGCTCCTAACTGTTGATCAATATTTGATAAATTCATTTGTTTTTCGTCAATGGAATTTTTAAGATTGATAAATTCTCTCTCATCAAACCCCTGAATTTCTTTTTCTAATTTTGAGATTGTTTCAAAAATTAATTTAGAATGTGAATCAATCTGAGACATCTCTAAAAAGTTTTGATTTGATGTTGTAGGAATTTTTTGTACAGATATTTTTTTCCCTTCAATATCTTCTTTGATTTTTTCTAATTCTTCTTTTGATCTGATTGCGTGGGCTTTCAAAGTGGCCTCTGCATCAATCGCTTTTTGTAGTTTGTGAGAAAATGCTCTTTTCTTATCATTGTACATCTCTTGTTCGATTTCAGTTGACTTGATTTTATCTTGAATCTGCTCCAATTCTTTTTCCAGGTGTTCCTTTTGAAATAAGGGATTTAGCTTCTCAACTTCTGAATCGCAAACTGGACATTTGTTGTCTTTTAATTGTAGTTTTACTGCAAGAATTTTTTTCTCCTTAAGTGAGGCCATTTTATTTGATAACTCTTGAATTTTTTTTTGAGTATCTGTAATGGCTTGGTTTACTCTATCGATTTTAGCTTCAAGATCTTCTGTTAGCCCTAAATACTCTAGACACTCTTCGCAATCATCAATTTTTCTCTCTTTTTCTCTTATTTCTTGCTGTATTTCGCGAATTGCATCCCTGGCATATGCCTGTAATTCGTTTTTTCTTATTTCTAATTGCTTTATTTTGTCAATTTTTGGTGCATCTTCATCAATTTTTATTCTTAGTTTAGAAATATCGTTTTGCAGTTTTTTTTGTTGTTCTTCTAATCTTTCTTTTTGTGGCTTTGATTCCAAAAGTTCGTTTTGATATCTTTCTAAATCTCTTTTTAGAATGTCAATATGGGTGTCGTCGTATCCTAATTTTTCTTTGATTTTATCCCGGAAATTTCTATTGACTTCCTTTAAAGAATTTGAAGCAACATCTAGCTTGTCTATTCCAATTATTGCATTAAGTAATTCCTTGAATTCTTTGGGCTTGGCTTTGATTATTGAATTTAGCTCACCTTGTTGAACAATAGATGCAATCTTTAATTTCTCAAAATCTAGACCAATAGTTTTTTCAATTTCATTGGTCATTGATTCACCAAATTGTTTTCTTTCACCTGCTGCAATCTCAATGGTTTCCCCATCAATTTTTTTAGAAAATTTTGCAGCTAGTGTCCCTTTACTGTCTATTTTTCTAACTGCTTGGTAAGGTATTCCATTAACCATGAACTCAACCTTGGAAAATCCTTGTGTAGCTCCTCTTTTTATTAACCCCTTACTTGATTTTCTAGTATGTTTGCCAAACAACGCAAATGTTATGGCATCAATTATGCTAGATTTTCCAGCCCCATTATGTCCAACAAAAACTGTGACTCCGTTATCAAAATCTAACTTGGTTTCTGAATGTGATAGGAAATCCCCTAGTTCTACTGATGTAATCATTTTATTTTCTCCTTTTTAAAATTCTCAAAATTTTGTAAAATTACATCTGTTGCTTCTTTAATTTGATTGGAAGTCAATGGAGGTAGAAGTTCTTTTATTGCAAAATTTGCCATTTCCTCAGATCCTAAAGCATTAACTGATAGTTTGAACATCTCGTCATCTATTGCGTGAGGTCTATCTAGAAAAACTGATGAATCTGAGATTTCTTTTGATATTATTCTCCAAAAACACCTAAGTGTTTGTGCCTGAATTGTGCTTATCTGTGCCTGGATTTTATCTGCCTCTATATCCTCTCCCTGTATTTTTAATTCGATAATGGGCTTTCTTTGTATTGATGAAATCTTTTGAGAAATCTCTTGGATTGTATTTTCCAATTCTTCATATTCTGTCTTAAAGGAAAATTGGGGCCTTGTGTCTAATTCAATCCAATTAGTCCTTAGTTCTTTCCCTGAAATGTCTACTTCGAAGAACCCTTTCTTTGCCTCTTTAATTCCTTCACTAGTAGTAAGTTCAATAGATCCTGGATAGGCGACTGGACCATCTAAATGACTAAAGTTCTTTACATCTGTATCATGCAAATGTCCCATTGCATAATAAGTAAAATTTTTTGGAAGATCAGTTGATTGCAATTCTCCTGCAAATTTATTAAATTCCGTAATCCCTTGATGCATCATTAAAATTTTATGTCCTGAATGTTTACTTGCGATGTTTTGTATTTCTGCAAATCTTTCTTCATATTTTGATATCTCCGTTTTTCTAATTTTATCAAAACCCGCTAAAAGAATGCCTTTGTATTCAAATGGCACTCCCTGTCCAATATATTTTGAAAATTCTAGATTGTGGTAAACATATGGGATTGGAGTTGTACGAATTCTACTGATGTCATGCTCACCTAAAATAAAAAATGAATCAATATTGTTTTGTTTCAGTCTTTTTAATGCATTTGCCATTTGTACAATTGCGGTTCCATTGGGATTTGGTACATGAAAAATATCTCCAGCAAATAAAACAAAATCTACATGATCTTTGATGGATGTATCTATTGCTTCATTGAATGATTGATAGATGTCTTGTTCCCTTTCTTCGGAACCATACTGTACTAATCCCAAATGAGTGTCTGAAATATGTGAAAATAACATTTAATCTAACAACAAATCTTTTTGGACTAGTCCTTGAGTGGATTCCACAGCTACTTCTTTCATTTTTTCTGCATTCTCCCAAGCATTAACTGCACTTTGATCAGATCCCATTAATTTCTCCTTTACCTCCTCAACGTGGACTAAGGATGGCAAATTAGTCCATTGGCCTACCAAAACGGCATCTCCTACGTTCAATGATGTCAATTGAGCAATTAAATCACGACTAGTGGATTCTGTTGCTGAGGCTATTTGGCGTTGGTCATCTTCTTGAATTATTTTCATTATTGCAAATGAGCCCATCTGACTGAGAACATTTAGATCAACACTTCTGGGTCTTTGGGATACTATTCCTAATCCTAAACCAAACTTTCTACCCTCTCGTGCAATTTTTGCCGCCCAATATTTGGCGCTTGTATCGTGGTCTTTTGGAATGAAAACATGTGCCTCTTCAATAATCACAAAAATTGGTGAATGGAACCTATAGTTTCTTTCTCTTTTTGTTCTTCCATGTTTTGCAATACTTGCATCTTTTCTATCCTTTAGTAATTGCTGTAGATAAAATGCAACTGCAACATTTGCTTGTTTTTCTGATAATTCTGAAATATTGAGAATATTGGTTTTTCCCTCTTTTATGAAACTAATTGGATCTCCCATGTCCGGATCTAAAATATCTTCAAACCTTTTTTGTGCTTCTTCAACAATGTCTTGAACTCTATAAGCTGAAGTTCTAATCTCTTTTAGTTTTTTGTCTTCTGCATTCACAATAAACTCTAATTCATTTTCTAATTTTTGCCAAAATTCTTTTGACTCCCTAACGCTTTTTGTAAAAGCCATACGTAATACTCTTTGTTGCACATTAGCACCATCTCGAATTTCTAGCACCTCTGATAATTGATCTGAATCTAATAATCTTGGATTGATTTTTGCATCAATGACATTGATTCGAGGAATGTTTAGTGTAGTGTAATCATTATGATAATCAAAAATAATCACTGTCCCATGAAGTTTTCCAATTTGTTTTGCAACTAGTGATACGAGATTACTTTTACCCATTCCTGTCATGGCAAGTATCCCTAAATGTCTTGAAACAATTTTATCCAAATTGACTTTGGCCTCGATTGTCTTATTTCTTAACAGATTTCCAATTTTTGCCCAACCTTTTTCTTGGGAGCTAAAAATAGTTTCTAACTCTTGTTTGGTCGGTTGGGTTATTTCCGTGCCTGGAATGGGGGGTATGGCAGGAATAATTGATTGTCCTTTCTGTAATTTATCTAAAAATCCTAAAATCCCAATATTTGATGCAAACGTCTTATCTCTTTTGTTAATTTCTGCAATCTCTGTACTCTCTGCGGCTTCATCAAAATTCCTAACATCTGCAAAGGCAGCACTCGATATTTTTGATTTTTCAACTAATCCTAAGATTTTTCCTTCTTCTGTATCAATGATGATGTATTCTCCAACAGAAAGAGGCCTTGATGTGAGAGCAGTTACAAAAGTTGGTTTTGATTCTCCAATTACATAGCCTAGACTCATCCTAAAACCTCTCTAGAACCAATTTCATTGCTTAAACCCAAAAGACTTACCATTTTTGAAAGCTCTTTATCGGATATTTTACAGTTATTGTGGGCAAGCTTTAGTGCATAAGGATATCCGCCAACACTATTTTTGTATAATTTGTTCAATACTGATTTGATCTCATCTTCTGTATGATCAGATCCTAAAAACTCTAATTTGATTATGGGTGTGGACTCACTCAATCTTACAAAGGTAGATGAAATAGTTTTGTCTTGACCGTATTTTTTCTCAACAAATAGCTTTGAGAATCCTGAACCCTTTGTTACGTGATTGTAATAAAAAATATCTCCTGCAAGTGCACCAAACTTTTCAAATTGTTTTTTAGTATTTGATGTCTTTGCTATGAAAATCACATTGTTTTTCTTTTTCATTGTTTTTACTACTAATGCGTCTAACGATGATTGCCTTGTCATAAATTGAGAATGCAGTGATCCGTCCATTAGAACCAAGTCCACCGCTTCTACTGTTTTCTCACAAGCTTCAATTTCCATTTTGCTGGCTATTCTGGACAAATCGATATCAGAACCTAAACCTGAATCATGCAGATCCACCAATACCTCTCCATCTGTTTTTACTGATACTGCAGTAGCTGCCCAAAGTTCTATTCCTTGAAATTTTGTATTGTTAAAACTAGAATCAATTCCAGCCGTAACTGATTCATGTTTCACAGGCTGATATTCTACCCAATTATCCCTGGCAACTTTGAGAATTTGCTCAAATTTTGGGCCTTTAAGAATAGACAACATCTTATCCCTATTCATTATTGCATCTTTGTAGACTGTATTGAGCACAAAAATAGTTAGTTGGTTTGAATAAAATCTTTAGGTTATGCTGATTATTGACAACGGAAGTATTCTTTTTTGAATTGGTTTTGGGTTACACATGATACTATCTATCGACATAATTTTGACAATTAACGCTGATGTTATATTCAATCATTCGCTCAAAACTGCATGAGTGCAGATAAACCACAAAGTTTGAAAATAGACATGATAGAAAAGATGGCAGCTCTAATCACTGCTGCTTTTGGTTTGGTGGCAGCTTTGGCATGGAATGATTTGATAAAAACTATTTTTACTGAACTTTTTGGAACAGCAGCTGCGATCGGTGCTATGGTAATCTATGCAATTATCGTAACAATCATCGCTGTAATTCTTACCATTACAGTGGCACGAGCTGCATCAAGAGCAAAATCAATAATCCACAAACAGCATTTCAAGTGTGAACTGTGTCCGTTTGAGACAAAAATTGAATCAACATTCATTGAACACCAAATAAAAGATCATGCTGCCAGTCCGGATAAATTTTTGATGAAATAATTTTAGAAAAATATTGATGGCTTGTCCCATGCAAACAACAACAAAACACCTGTCAAAATCACAAAGGCTGCCATAAAGTAAATCACCACATGCAAGATTCCAATTTTTTTGCTAAAGTAATTACCAACAAACACGACAACTATTCCCATAAAAACAAGACCAAGACCCAAAATCAGATTCTCGTACACAGACTCTGGAATGTTATTCGGGTATAAGTCTCTAAAGATTATCCGATACGACTTTTTAGAATGACTTTTTCTTCGGTTCCAGAAGGCGTTGTGGTGTCAATGTATCTTATCTCATACCAATCTCCAATGTGGACAACTTTACCATCAAGTTGGCGAGGAATCTTTATCTTGACTTCAAAGATGTCGGTGTTCTCTCCTGTTTCTAACAAGTAACTAGAGTTTGCATCAAAGCTAGGTGATGCAAGAGAAATTCTGATTCCTCCTTCACCTCTGTACTCTAATCTATTCAAAGGAATTCTATCTACATCTTTAGAGTCTCTGTTTGCATCAGGCTCATACAGTCGTAATACAAATTCGTGACCTATTCGGGTTTTATCTGCCGATGACTGTATCTGCGCGTATGTGTTTTGCAATGCAATTGATTTGACCAGAACTCTTGGTTCTCCTGCAGCATCTGACTCGTCAAAATATCTAACCTCAATAATGTCGTCTTGACTCAGAGGGACTCCATTGATTGTGTCAGGTAACTGAAGTTGTGCATAAAACACTCCGGTATCTGGTCCTGTCTCAATCATTCTTTGTGGCCCTGGAATAGATATTCCATTTATCGTAAACTCCAATAACCCTTCAGTATCTATTATCTCAATTCCAGTGTGTGCAATGTTTAGATCATCATCTGTGATGTAGAAATTAGCAATAGAGCCTTTTGATGCTGGAATGTTTTGAATCTCTTTTTGTGCATCTTTGAATTGAACAGTTGTGTCTCTTACTGGTGTACTTGGAGTAGGTTCTGGTGTTTTATCTGCAATTTTGATTGGAATGAATCCCAAACCTCTCTCTTGAAATCTCTCAGAAGTTAAGGATGTTAGACATAGGGCATCTCCATTGTTTCTAATCAAAAGACTAAGACCTGTTTTGCAAATAACATCTTCTGCTGCAACACCTTTGCTCATTTGCTTTTTGGGTGATTCCAAGTCGGCATTTGCAGGAGCAGCTAAAGAGAACATGAGAAAAAAGACTAGTCCAAAAATGATTTTATTTCTAAAATCCATTGCATTGAATTTGGTTTTTTATCATAAATAGATTGATGATGAATTCTACCTGTCATATGACATTCAGACACGAGAATCAATTTTGAAAATATGTGGCATTGGTTATATTTAGTAAGGAAATAGAATCTATGAAATACATTGAAAGCCCAACTATTGATTACATCTGTGTTTTTTCTAATGTTGATTCCTGTCTCTAATGCCTATGCCGAACACGTTTTGATTAATGAGGCATATGGACAATTCCTTGACATATCCCAACTAGAGGCTGAAAAAGAGACATTCGAATTTGATGATGTGACTTATACTCTGTATTACGGATATCGTGGAAGCATAGATGACACTACGGGTGACCACACTGAAGAGCCAGTAGTAACAGAAATGATTATCAACCAGGACAACAAATCAATCGAAGTTACATTTGAAGAGGTTCCAGATGCAACTGATTTTTGGGTGAGAATTCCCTTTGAGGTCTTGACTGCTGAGAAGGAGCAATACCAGGTTTTGGTAAACGGGGAAGATACCGGGTATGACCTAATGAAGATGCCAGATGCCTACGTGGTGGGCCTGATAATTACCGAAGAGACAGAACATGTTGAAATCATCGGCACTCAGGTAATTCCAGAGTTTGGAACAATTGCGATATTGGTATTGGGAGTATCTATAGTGGGTATCATTTATGCCACCAGAAGATCCTCATTTACAACAGGCTGGACTAGAATTAATTAGGCAATATCTTTTAGAGTATCTCAATGAAGAGAATAGGATTACTTGGATGCGGAGCAATCGGAACCCAGATTGCCAATGCAATTGATTCTGGAAAAATCAATGCTACACTTACCCACGTCTATGATGACTCAAAAGAAGCATCAAGTTCACTTGTTGAAAAACTAAACACTAAACCCATCATAGTTGAAAATCCTCACCTGTTATCTTCAAACCCACTTGATCTTATTGTGGAAGCTGCATCACAAGATGCAGTACGAGATGTTGGCCTAAGTGTATTGCAAAACAAAAAAGACCTGATGATAATGAGTGTTGGTGCATTACTTGATGAATCAATCTATGATATTTTGTCTGATGCCTGTAAAGATTTCAAAAAAACAATCTTTCTTCCATCTGGTGCAATTGCAGGATTAGATGGACTCAAGGCAGTTCATGATGAACTAGAGTCTCTGTCAATTACTACGACAAAACACCCAAGGTCTCTTAAAGGTGCAAAATTTTTTGAAAACTCTGACATTGATTTGGATTCACTTGATTCAAAAACAATAATCTTTCAGGGAACTGCACAAGAGGCAGTATCTTTGTTTCCTGCAAACATCAACGTTGCAGCATTGCTCTCACTTTCCGGAATCGGAAGCGAGAAAACCAAAGTTGCAATTATTGCAGACCCTGACACAGATAAGAACACCCATCATATTGAGGCCTCTGGAAGTTTTGGCAAGATGACTTTTACTATAGAGAATTTTCCAGATCCAAACAATCCTAAAACCAGCAGATTGGCAATCTTATCTGCAATTGAGACTCTGAGAAAATACTGCTCAGACGAGATTCAGATTGGCACATAATATGGCAAAAATTGCCACAATTACCAGAATTTGCCAGAATTATGGGCATCTTCCCAGTCTTTAAATTCTGTTTTAATTCATTTTTCTTTGGCTTATGCTCGTCCAAGATACCTCAAAGCTAAAAGAAGACATCTTGCGCCTAAAAAAAGAAAAAGATGTAGTAATTTTGGCCCATAATTATCAGATTCCAGGAATTCAGGATATTGCTGACTTTACAGGGGATTCACTTGGACTTTCAAGACAAGCAGCCAAAGTAGACCAAAAAACAATTCTGTTTTGTGGAGTTCATTTTATGGCCGAGACTGCAAAAATTATCAGTCCTCAAAAAAAGGTCTTAATTCCAGATTTAGAAGCTGGTTGCTCACTGTCTGATTCCATTACACTGGATGAATTAAAAAATTGGAAAAAACAACACCCAAACGCAATTGCTGTGGGATATGTTAACACCACTGCTGAAATAAAATCTGAGCTTGATTATTGTTGCACATCATCTAATGCTGTAAATGTCGTAAATGCAATTCCAAAAGACAAGGAAATTTTATTTTTGCCTGATATGTTTTTGGGCTCTTATGTTGCTAAAGTTACAGGAAGAAAGAATATGCATATCTGGGCAGGCGAATGTCACGTGCATGCAGGAATCACTCCAGATGATGTAACTAAAAAACTAGATTCTATGAAAGACTCTGAATTTGTAATTCATCCAGAGTGCAGTTGTACCACTCCGATGCTTTATGATCTTGCATCTGGAAGTTTCAACGATAGAAATGTCTCTATTTTATCCACTGAGGGAATGCTAAACAAAGTCAAAGACTCCAAGGCAAAAAACTTTGTAGTTGCAACTGAAACTGGAATTTTGTATAGAATGCAAAAAGAAAATCCTGACAAGACATTTGTTCCAGCTTCAGACAAGGCCGAATGCCAACATATGAAGATGAACACTCTTGAAAAGGTCTATGACTCTCTAGTTCAAGACAAGTATGAAGTTACAGTTCCAAAAAATATTGCAGATAAGGCAAGATTGGCAATAGATAGAATGCTTGCAATTAGCTAATCATTTACAGATTCAAAGATAATTCTCCGAGAATTTTGGCCTCACTAAGGTATTATTTGGGTAAAGATGAATTTACATTAAATTGGTTGGATTGTTTGGATTAGGCTCAAAAGATCCAGAGAAAAAAAATATTTCAAAGAAAAAAAAGGATCTAAAAAAACTTGTCAAGGAAAAAAAATATGACTCTGCCTTGAGAATTGGTACTGAAATCCTCAAAAAAGTTCCACATGAAAATGATGTATTGTTCATTATGGGAGGAATTAATTTCACCAAAGGCAAATACCGTACAGCAATCTCTTATTTTGAAAAATCTTTAGAAATTGCAACTCATGATGTCGATGTGCTTGTCTCAAATGCCGAAGCAAATTATAGAATTAAAAATTTTACCAGAGCAACTCAGTGTTGTGACAAAATCAAAGAAATTGATTCCAAAAATAAATTCGTAGTAGAGTTGCTAAAAAAAATAGAATCTGAAAAAAATAACTAAATTTCCAAACTCACATCTATTCCTTTGACAGAATTTGTGATGCTTCCAACTGAAATAATGTCTACTCCTGTCTTTGCATACTGTGAAATATTCTTTGAGGTGATTCCTCCAGACGCTTCAAGTTTTACTTTGTTGCGAAGTTTTTCTTTTTTTAGATTCTCTATTGTCTTTTTAATTTGAGCAGGAGAAAAATTATCTAGCATAATTATTGTTGCACCTTCTTTTGCAGCCAAAAGTGCATCACTGTTGTTTTCAACTTCCACTTCAAACTTTTTGTATTTCTTTTTGGCTTTTTTGATTAATTGTAAAATAGAATCTCCTGCAGCAATGTGGTTATCTTTTATCATTACCATCTCGTCTAATCTTAACCGGTGCTTTTCTCCTCCTCCAATTTTTACTGCCTCTTTGTCAAAAAATCTAAGACCTGGGGCAGTCTTTCGTGTTGCATAAAGTTTAGTTTTCTTACTTGGGATTTTTTTTACGAGCTCATTGGTTTGGGTTGCAATACCACTCATTCTAGTTAGTAGGTTCAAAGCGGTTCTTTCACATGTTAGAATCTTGCCTGCATCTCCAGAAATTCTCATGATGGTTTGATTTGGCTTTGTTTTCTGGCCATCTTTTTTTACGATTTGTACATTACATCCCATAATATTGAAAATTTCTTTGGCAAACCTTGCGCCTGCAACAATTGCTTCTTCTCTTGAAATTATTCTTGCTGTTATTTTTTTTCTAGGTAATAGGGAGCTTGTGATATCTCCTTTGCCAATATCTTCATCTAAAAAACTCTTGAGCTCTTTTGTAACATTAAATGTCAATGTAGTGTTATGATTTTGATATAATTTTAAAGATTTGTAAAGTATCTCTATGTTACTTTGATTGCGTATTTGCCTTTAGCTGTAATTCCTAAAGTTGATGCAATTTGAGAGTTTGTTGGTTCTACTACTAGTACTACTCCGTTCCAATCTGGAGTCAAATCAGTGGATTTGCAATTTGGACAAACTTTTCCAATTGTGATAAATTTGCATTTTCTGCAAGCCATCTCTCTTGCCATCTTTAACTTGCCTCAGCTTTTGCTTCTTTGGTTGGCTCTGATTCCTCTGAACCGCCACCTGCTTTTTTGATTTCTTCTGCAATCCATTCATCTGCACCAAGGAATGGCTGTCTGCAGGTAATTCCAATTTTACCCATTGTAGCTGCTTTACCTAAAGATACAGCAGTAATTCTTGAACGTAATGTGGATCCAACTTTTAGTGTTCTTCCACTTTGGTTGGCTAAAATCATTCCAGATTTTACATCGCTTTTTAGATAATCATCCATAACTTGGGACAAGTGCAACAATGCATCAGTTGGACCAATTCTTACAAATGCTCCAAAGTCAGTAATGTCTACAATTTCGCCGTGGACAATTTCTTGAAGTTTTGGATAAAATGTTAAAGCATCAAATTCTACCTTATGGAAAGTTCCGCCATCTCCGGCAACCATCTTTCCCATTTCTTCGACTTTGGCATCTAAAATCATAATTATATATCCTAATTCGGCATTAATCATACTCTCGTACTTTTCTTTGAGAATGTTTAGTGCTGCTTTTTTTAGAGTTGTTCCAAACAAGCTTGGGGGAATCCTAACAACATCACCTAGAGTAGATATAGAAAACAACTTTGATGGTTTTCTCAAATTTCAATTTATGAATCTTTGGGTAATTTAGGCTGAATCCTCCAAAGATTTTGTGTAATTTTCAATTTTTTAAGGATTTTTTCAGATGTTTAACTTATGTTTAAATAAAGTAAACCGACTTTTTAGCCCATTGGTAGGCATAGATCAAGTTCTTGAAAAACTTAGTACAGTAATTGATCCTGACTTGAAAAAAGACATCGTCTCTATGGGGATGATTAAAGATTTGGAACTTAATGATGGTAATCTGAAATTTACTTTGGAGCTTACCACTCCGGCATGTCCTTTCAATGTAGAGATTGAAGACGACGTAAGAAAGGTCATAGGGGAAATGTCAGAAGTGAAAAACTTTGATCTAAATGTTACGGCCAAAGTTATGGAAGGACGTTCTTTGGATGAAGACACTGCAATGAATACTGTCAAAAACATCATTGGTGTTGCAAGCGGCAAAGGGGGAGTTGGAAAATCAACTGTTTCATTAAACTTAGCATTGGCTTTGTCTCAAACTGGTGCCAAAGTTGGATTACTTGATGCTGATATCTACGGACCAAGCATTCCTCTAATGTTGGGAATGAAAGATGGCTATATGGAAGTTGAAGATAACAAACTCCAACCAGCTGAATCCCACGGAATTCAAGTCGTATCATTTGGATTCTTTGCAGAGCAAGCTCATCAAGCCGCTATATACAGAGGACCTATCATATCTGGAATTTTAAAACAATTTTTAGTTGACACAAATTGGTCTGACTTAGATTATCTTATAGTTGATCTTCCACCTGGTACTGGTGATATTCCACTAACCCTTGCACAAACAATTCCTATCACTGGAATTTTGGTAGTTACTACACCTCAAGATGTGGCAAGCAACGTGGCAGTAAAGGCAATTGGAATGTTTGAAAAACTAAACGTTCCAATTATTGGCGTTGTAGAGAACATGAGTCATTTCATTTGTCCTAATTGTAGTGACAAGCACTACATTTTTGGTGATGGCGGTGCAAAAAAGATTAGCGAACAATTCAACATTCCTTTCTTAGGAGAAATCCCATTAAACTCTGGAATTATGTCTGGCTCTGATTTAGGGAAACCTATAATGATTACAAGTCCTGAATCTCCTAGCGCTACAGCATTTAAAACTGCAGCAAAAAATATCGCAGGACAATGTAGTATCATAGCATCAAGATTGCAAGAGGAGATGGCCTCTGAAAATACTACTGAGGAATCTGCGCCAGAGGCAAGCACTTCAAATTAATTCTGATTCCTGTGAGACTTCCTGAATCTTTACGAGAGCAAATGAAAATCCCATTGGGTATTTTATTGCCTGAGTCAAAGGCAGACAAATCCAATATTCAGAAATATCTTCCAGAAAACTGCTTCATAATTACTGTGGGTGATAGAACTACCGAGAAGATGACTGATTTTGGATTAACTCCTTCTCTGCAAATTATTGATGGACAAGAAAAAAGAGCAAAACGAAATGCTCCAAGTGATGTTGAGGTAAAAACCAATCTTACATGTGATAATCCAGCTGCAGAAATAACTCCTCAAAGTATTGATACAATAAAACAAGCATTTATCTCAAAGACTCCCGTACGAATCACGGTTAATGGGGAAGAAGATCTTCTAGTGCTTCCTGTTTGTATTCATGCACCTGAAAACTCGGTTGTTTTGTACGGACAGCCAAACGAAGGCTTGGTAATAGTCAAAATAACTCCAGAAATTAGAAATAAAACACAAAACCTACTCGAATCAATGGAATGATTGGGGTGTGATGAGACGGTGGCTGTATGATTCGTGATTACACTACAATAAACTCTGACCCTTTCAATTCTCTCTAAATTACCAGAAATACAAAAACTGGATATTTGTAAAAGACCAAACTATAATGAACCATTTTTTGCACAACAATTGACATTTTAAGATAAACATCCAATCAATGTAAAAAATCTGTGAAACTAGATCCAGAACTTCGATTACAAATTTTAGAAAAAATTGGAATCTATTCTAATCGTTTCTCTATTCCAGAACCACAAGTACTACTAACTACAAAGGAAGTTTTGGATATGCCAAAGGAGATGACTGAGGGAAGAAGAACTTCGGCATACAAGTACTATGGAGTCTCGTACTTACAACATAACTTGGTATTCATAAATGTCAGAAAACTTCCAGATGAGAAGACACTTGAAAACACTCTGGTGCATGAACTAATCCATCTGAGATTTCCTTATCTTGCACATGGAAAAAGATTCAACAAATTAGTGAGACAAGGACTTCGTGGCAAAACCTTTTTGCCATATAGAAAAAGAGCCAAAATTTCCTCTATTTGATTTATATTTCCCAAATCTGGGCAGCTTGAGTATAACATGGAAATTGCCGAAGCACTGCCAATTATAGCAGGTATTGCATCATTTTTGGTCGCAGGTGGTTTAGTTGCGTGGATTTCAAAACAACCACCAGGCACTAAAGAAATGATGGATATTTCCAACGCCGTAAAAGAAGGAGCTGCTGCATTTCTTAAAAGAGAGATGAAAATCATTGTTCCAGTAGCAATAGCATTATCGCTAATTATTGCAATATTCCTTCAACCATCAAATGGTATTGCATTTGCAGTAGGTGCAGCACTTTCAGCAGTAGCAGGTATTATTTCGTTAAAAATTACAGTAAAAGCAGCAGTTAGGGCTGCAAATCTAAGTAGTAGTGGGCTAGGAAAAACATTTGCCATGGCATTTAGAGGTGGAGCCACAGTAGGCCTTGCAGTTCCGGCAATGGCTCTTTTGGCAATTACTGGTCTTTATTTGATTTATCCAGACCCAATCACAATTGCAGGTGTAGGTATTGGAGCAAGTCTAATTGCATTATTCATAAGAATTGGAGGGGGTATTTTTACAAAGGCAGCAGACATGGGTGCAGACTTGGTAGGTAAAGTTGAAGCCAATATTCCTGAAGATGATCCAAGAAATCCTGCAACTATTGCCGATAATGTCGGTGATAATGTAGGTGATGCAGCTGGAATGGGTTCTGATGTTTACGAGTCTTACATTGTAACAATATTGGCAGCATTGCTAATTGCAGCATTAATTGGCGCACCAAACTTTTTCCTTTATCCTATCTTGATTGGCTCTTCTGGAATGATTGCATCAATCATCGGCGTTGTGATTGTAGGTTCAAAGAATATTACAGATGTGATGAAACCGCTTAATCGTTCATTTTATGTTTCAGCAATAATTGCCATTGCACTAAACTTTATTTTTATCACTCAATTCATTGGAGATTCTGCAGCTTCATATGCTCTGTTTGGTTCTACTGTACTAGGAGTAATTCTAGTACCAGTGATTCAAAAAATTACTGACTACTATACAAGTTACAAAGCAAAGCCTGTAAAAGAAATCGCAGACTCTGCAAAATGGGGATATGCCTCATTAACATTGATGGGAATTATCAAAGGAATGCAATCAACTGGTCCATTTATGATTGCACTGGTTGTTGCAATTATTGTATCCTACACAATTGCATCTTCAGCAGCTCCAGAAGGCGCTGACCCTGTACTATATGGAATCTTTGGAACCTCTCTTACTGCAATGTCGATGTTGAGTTTGGCAGGAATTGTTTTGAGTATTGATGCATTTGGTCCAATCGCAGATAATGCAGGAGGAATTGTTGAAATGACTGGAATGGGTGAGGAAAATCGTAGAGTAACTGATGAAATTGATGCTGTAGGAAATACCACTAAAGCCGTAACCAAGGGATTTGCTATCGCAAGTGCTGCTTTGGCAGCTTTGGCAATGATTCAGGCATTCCAATTTGAAGCCTCTCATATTTTTGAAGGCGTATTAGAATTAGATTATAGTTTGACAAACCCTGCAATTATTGTTGGGTTATTGATAGGTGGCTTAATACCATTTATTATTACAGGTCAATTAATCAACGGTGTCTCCCGTGCAGCAGGAAAGATGGTTGATGAGGTTAGAAGACAATTCAAATCTGATCCTGGAATTCTTACAGGAAAATCAAAACCAGATTATGCTAAATGTGTGGATATTGCTACTGTGGCTTCAATTAAGGAACTTTGGAAACCCGCATTAGTTGCAATTATTTCCCCAATACTTTTAGGAATTTTACTGGGACCAACTGCAGTGGCAGGATTATTGATGGGTTCAGTTGTAACTGGAATCTTGTTGGCCTATCACTTGGCAAATACTGGCGGTGCATGGGATAATGCAAAGAAGCTAGTTGAGATGCAAGGTGAAAAAGGGTCCGAAGTACACAAAGTTGCAGTTGTAGGTGATATTATTGGTGACCCTTACAAGGATACTGCAGGACCTGCACTAAACACAGTAATCAAACTGCTCAACACTATTGCAATTGTCTTTGTATCTGCATTTGTAGCAATACTTGCAATCTAATTATCCTTCGACAACACGAGTCATATCTAATTCATCTACTTGAGCTTGAATTGCTTTTTTCAAAGTAGTATTGTGTTTATCGCAGAACTTGAAATAATCATCTACTGTTTGGAAACACCCACAAATCCATTTTGTTTTCATGTCTCCCTCGATTGTCCACCTTGCGTATTTGGTTTCTCCCATGATAATCAACCACCAAAGCAATAAAAAAATCTAGATCTTACAGTTTGAAAAAGGAAAAAAGAGTTTAAGGACAGCCTTCCATTTTTTGGATAAAGTAGCCTGTTTCCTTAATTGCCTGCTCTACAGGCTCTGGTGCTCCTTGGGAGTGACAGAATTGACATTCGTTTGTAGTCATCACTGCATTTTCTTCACCAATTGACTTTAACCACTCTTTACCATATGCAATGGCTTTATCGTGGTCTTTTTCACCAGTTATTACATCAAAATGCATGGTATGACCGTCTGCTGCTTTGACATAGGTATCGTATACGTGAATTTCCATGAGTATAATAAAAAAAAGGGATATTTAATTCAAAGATCATTACAGCCAAATTGGAAATTTATTCAAGCACATGAATAAGCTCTGAAAGATTTCTTCTGGGCTTTGGATGTTTGCGTTTCACTGGATACCCGATACACAATATTGATGATGGAACCAAGTCTGTACCAATAATTTCTGCAACCTTTTTTTCGTTAATCATCCCAATCCAAATCGTACTTAATCCTAATGCTGTTGCTGCTAGTTGGGAATAAGCTGCTGCTAGTGTTGCATCTTGAATGGCAAATTTTTTCAACATTCTTACAGGAAATTGAAGCTTTACTCTACTGGGATTTTTACAGTATACCAAAACAATTGGTGAATTAACATAGGGTTGTTTGTTTGCTGCCTCAACTAATTTTTGTTTTAATTTTTCGTTTTTAATATAGAATATTTCAAATCCTTGAAAGTTTCCCGCAGTAGGTGCAGTATCTGCAGCAGCCAAAATTTTATCAACCTTCCAGTCTTCTACTGGTTTTTCATCAAATTTTCTAGTTGATCTTCTTCTTTTCATAACCTCAAAAAGATCTGTATCTAGGTCTTCAGATATTTCCTGGGAATGGTCTCCTAAAATTACATTGAGAAGTGACTGTCTGGTTTCTGCTGCTTTGACATCTTTGATACTAGGTTCATACCCTCTTGGGTATACCATCTCTCCTTTCTTTGCCATGATATTGTATTGAACCCTTCCAAGATATAGATAGCTATGAATGTATTGACTAGGAAACAAACAGATTTACTTTTTAAAATGCTGAATTTTATAATTTTTCGAGTAATTGTTTTTTATCCTGTCAAGTATGTAAAATTATGAAACATTCTGTTGAACTAGAAATTGAAAACTCAAAAATCATCTTGGAAATAGATGATCGATTTTCTCCAAGCACTGCTGATTCTTTTTTAAAGTCATTACCATTTGATGTGGATCTTAATGTCTGGGGTGAGGAAATTTACTCATCGTCTTCACCAGTCAACATCTCAGAAGAAAATGCCAAATCTCCTGTGGCCTTAAACGATGTTGCATATTGGCCTACAGGAAAGGCAATCTGCCTTTTTTATGGACCGACACCTATTGGCAAAAAAGGCGAGATCACTCCTGCATCTCCCGTCAATGTTATTGGAAAAATTATTTCTCCGGATAAATCTGTCTTGGATGTTGCAGACGGCAAACGGGGCACTTTCAAAATACGATCTTAATTATTTTCATTCTATTGGAATTTCTTTAATTTCGCTCTCCAAAACATATGCTCTGAAATTTTTTGAAACCCCTGAAAAAATGACCCATACACCTGGATTCAGATCCATGAATTTTTTATCTGTGTCAGATGGATATGCTTCTGTATTAGGATGAGAATGAAATATGCCTATGATTTTTAATTTGGAATCTCTCTCAATTTTATCGGCTTCTAGCCTTTGTTCTGCTGAGATTGTAAAATTTACAGGCGATTGTTCAATGTTTTTAGTAAGAAAAATCTTTTCCACTTTGATTGATTTTTGTATTTCTTTCCCAAATAATATTGCACATGATTCATTTGGATTTTCCTGCTCTGCATGATTTGAAAGAATTTCTTTTTGGTTTTCTGTCAGGATAATTTTTTGCAATCTTATCCTACTTCTACGGTGCCAACCATCCATGGGTGAACAACACAATAGTAGTCTATGTTTCCAGCAGAAATAAACGCAAATTCATAGGTCTCTCCTGCCATGAACATTCCTGAATCAAATAATCCTGTTGGTCCCCCTTGTGCACTACCTGAAGTTACTGTGTGAGCTGCAGAGTCATCATTTGTCCAAATAACTGTAGTTCCACTGGCAATCTGAATAATTTCTGGATCGTAGTAAACCTGCCCTTCTTTTTGAACTCCTGCTCCATCTGGAATTGACACAGTAACTGGTTCTTTTGCTTCTTCAATAATTAATTTTGAAACCATCC
>JACEMX010000157.1 GCA_013867335.1 Candidatus Nitrosomaritimum aestuariumsis | reverse complement strand
GCGGAAAAGCACTAATGGAGTTATACGAATGGGGCTGGATTAAAAAAATCCCTAGAATTGCAGTGATAAATTCAGAAGGAGCAAGCACATTATCTGATTTGTACAACGGAAAATTCCAAGAAGAAGAATTACGTTGGAATAAAGGTAAACCAAATGCGGATCTAGTTTGTCAGTATTATGATCATTTAGACAAAGAAGGAATTAGACCAAAAACAAAGGCAACAGCAATTCAAATTGGACGTCCTGCAAACATACTCAAAGGTCTTCGAGCACTTGATTTTACCAATGGTGTTGTAACCACAGTTTCGGATTCAGAAATGTTAGATGGAATGGCAGTAGTGGGTCTAAATGGATTTGATTGTGAAATGGCATCTGGCGCATCAGTTGCAGGGATTAAAAAACTTCTAGAGCAAGAAGTTATCAAAAAAGACGATGTAGTGGTGGGAATTTTAACGGGAAGACAAAAAGATGCGATGCTTCCTGTAGATTATCATAATAATCCCCAAAACAGATTTGCAATACCACCAAAAATCTAGCCTCAAATTTAATTCACAAATTCAAAAAGTGTGAATTTTACATCTCAAGCCTTAATAATGTGTTTTACAAAACTAATTCAACCAAGAGATGGTGTATAAAAAATAAAATGAATGACCGATGTTGTTGTTCTGACAAGATTTTTCGGAGGATATTATGGTAGATCTTTGGATTGAGGTAGTAGCGCTAGCTACACTGATTGGATTGTCAGGGTTTTTCAGCGGTTTGGAAGTTGCGCTTGTCGGAGTTAGCAAATCCAAGGTAGTGCAATTACTTAATGACGGTCTTAAAGGGTCCAAAGCTCTTCACAGATTAAAAACCAATCCTAGTTGGATGATGTCAAGTGTAAATCTTGGAAATAACTTGGTAAATGTAGGAGCATCAGCCCTTGCTACTAGTGTTGCCTTACGACTTTTTGGAGATGATGGATTGGGTATTGCAATTGGAGTCATGACATTTTTGATTCTTGTTTTTGGAGAGATTACTCCAAAAACATATTGTAATGCAAATTCAACAAAAATTGCCTTAAGATATGCCCCTGTTTTGTTAGGATTTAGCTATGTGTTTTATCCGGTGGTGAAATTCTTTGAAATCATAACTAAAGGAGTGGTCAGAATAACTGGTAGTAGCTACGTCCCGCCTCCCATAACAGAAGAAGAGATCAAAGGAGTCATTGATCAAGGATTAGCCGAAAAGGCAATTGAAAAAGATGAAATGGAATTAGTCCATGGTGCCCTGAAATTTGACGACACTGTAATTCGCTCTGTAATGACTCCCCGAACCAAAATGTTTACCCTGAATTCCAAAATGATACTTTTTGAGGCCTTACACGAAATTAATCAGAATGGTTATTCAAGAATTCCAATTCATGGTGACAATCAAGATGATATTGTTGGATTTGTGCATGTCAGAGATGTCCTCAAGGAACTTGAAAAAGATAACAAGATGAAAACACTTGAGCAAATTGCAAGAAAACCCGTATTTGTGTCCCAGGAAAAAATGGTAAGTGGACTTCTCAAAGAAATGAAAGGAAGAAAAACACACATGGCAATAGTAGTAGATGAACATGGTGGAGTAGAAGGATTAGTTACCCTTGAAGACTTGTTAGAAGAAAT